>NZ_LXPC01000014.1:0-10482 GCF_003590275.1 Dehalobacter sp. MCB1
TTTACTTTGACAGCTCACTGTTTAAAAAAACGCAATAATATTTAAAGTATTGTAACTTTTCCGACACTCCCATACAGGTATCAATTTTTGCAAAAAAAGTTAATATGGATGTACAAATGATAAAAAAAATTATCGTATGCTAATAGTGCAAATTTCAATCACTATAAAATAAGGCAATTATTACTGAAAAGTGCCTATAGTGGCACCCAATTTTATAAGGAAAGGAGACGAGATAAAATGCAAGAGAATTTTGGAAAATGGATGGGAGGAATTCCAGATACATTTTATGCAGTAAGTAAATTGGAGAAATATGTACATTATGGTACTGCAAAATTTTATTCCAAAGGAAGTTATATTGGCTTTTCGGGAGAAGGAAGGAGCGAATTGTTTTATGTACTTAATGGTAAGGTGCAATTAAATTACATTTTTGATGATGGAAGGGAAAGAATGGTCTATTTCGGCGGAAAGCATAGTGTATTTGGTCATCTGTACCATTATGCTTACAAATCTACTTTTGAGGGTTGCTTGCTGGCGTTAGAAAATAGCAAAGTATGTCATTTTTCTGAGGAACAGATTGAACATATTTTCCAGATGGACAAAGACATTATCTTGGACTTATTAAAATATAGCAATGCTAAAGCTTCTTATTTTATGAAGCAGGTTGTTGAAAAGGATTATTTTAATTCGGCGATTAGGGTTGTAAGGTTACTTCATGATCTTTGTATTTCTATGGGAATACCGGTGGACAACCATATTGAAGTTAGCATAAAGTTACCGCTAAAAGATATTTCTGAGATAACCGGGGCCCATTATGTGACAGTTTCAAAGGTATTTACCGTTTTGAAAAAACAAAACATTTTATTAAAAAAGAATGGAAAGATGATTATTTATAATCTTGAAAAATTAAAAGAGTTAACGAAAAGAAAGAATATATTTAAAAATTAACAGCACTTATTTTTTATCAAAATTGTTACCAATTCCGGATAAAATGCCATTCTGATAACCAAACCCGAATTAATTGCTCATTGTAGAATGTGGGATAACCTAAATAAATAATCCGATATAATGCTGGTAATAGTCAGATAGACTGTTATCAGCATTATTATTGAGTTTGATAAAAAGTTATTGTATTCTAATATTGCAAATTCTATAATCAAATTAAGATTTTAAAAAAAGTACAATGCCTGAAAAAAATAAGATTATTTTTTAAGGATAATATATAAAATAATATGAAAGTGCATTATGGGAGGGTTAGAAAGCCATGGAATATGATTTTTTTAATGAATTGACAAGAACAGTTCCTGACACATTCTATCCCATTGAAAAATTGCAAAGATTTATCCATTTAGGAATTGTAAAATCCTATGCCAAAGGAAGTGCCGTTATTTTACCAGGGGATGAATTCATGCTAATCTATGTACTTTCGGGAAAAATCCAGCTCAATATGGTTACAGAGGAAGGTAAGCAAAGGTTGATATATTTTTGCGGCAAAAATGGAGTCATGGATAGGATCTTTGAGCTGAATAATGATAATGCCTACGCGACTGCAATAGAAAAATGCAGAGTGTGTTTTTTTTCAAAGGAGCAGCTTTTAACAATTTTTCAAGCTGACTGTGATTTATATTTTGAAATTATGAAAAATCTTTTTGCCAAAGGCATTTATTTTATGAAACAAACCGTTGAAATGGAATTATACAATCCTACGGTCAGAATTGTAAGACTTCTTTATGGTCTATGCATATCTAACGGAATACCCGTAGGGGATTCATATGAAGTCCGTCTTGAATTGTCTCAGAAACAAATTTCTGAAATATCAGGAGTCCATTTTGTTACAGTATCCAAAGTATTAGGATATTTGGAAAAGCAAAGGATTATCGAGAAAAAGAAAGGCAAAATCATTATCCATGATTTAGATAGATTAAAAGAGCTAACATTTGAGAAACGTCTTTTTTAAAAGATAGTATCAGATAATACAAATTTTTTTAATTGGCTAAAACACTATTTCTGTAATAAACAAACCCTCATGGATTTTTGTTCCTGAGGGTTTGTTTATCACAGAGATCAAAAAATAAAAATTTATTTAAACTATCCGATTTATAACTAATTACAGAAGGTAATGATATAGAAAATTAATTAATGCTTAATTCATACTAAAATTCCTATCAATAAAATCTTTAAAATTATATTAAAAGGGAGGTGAATATATGGGTACATTCTTAATTTTTATTGCCGGTGTGTTATTTTTAGCGGGGATACTTTTTATTAAACCTCGCGCCAAAAGGGACTTAATGTGGAAAACAGTACTGAACTGGGCCTTATATGTTATTTGGTATGCCATCACGTGGATGGGGGTTTCCTTTATTTACATTAACGCATCGGTCGGCCATGTTAAAGCAACAAGTACGGCTATATTCCTGTTCTTAGGGATATCTGTGGTGCTTGCTGTCGTTCAGGCACGGTTGCTAGGTTTTATCGGCGCGAAAAAAATGGGAAACGCAAGTTCACAACAAGCTTGATTTGGAGGGAAGAAATTGAGTAACGAACAAAAACAGCAGTCAAAGATAAACCGGAGGAATTTCCTGAAAGCCGGTGCTGCAGCTACTGCTATGGGAGTTGTCGGGGCGCTGACAGCGCCTGCCAAGGTTGCCAGTGCGGCGGGCGAGACGTTTAAGTATACGCCCGCACCCAAAGGTCAATGGTCCAAATTACATCCTGTTCATGATATGGGCAGCGTTTCGCTCCGTTTTGTAGAACAAAACGACCAGTGGCTGGGAACTACGAAAATTGTCGGACCGATAAAGAGAACTAGCCAATACGACAGCGGGTTTGATCGTGTTGCTGAGGGAAAAGTCAGTCAAAGAGGACAATTGGGACTCTACAATCTTATACCCAAAGACCCCATGGCCATGGCGATAGTTATGGGGACTGCCCTACCGAGACCCCTTGTGGAAGGTCCTGTTGCTCCTGTGAAAACGGAAATTCCTGATCCAGAACAAATGTCGATGCATATCAAAGACCTGGCTTATTTTTTAAGAGCCGACGATGTGGGAATCGGCAAAATGCCATCGTATGCTTACTGGTCTGAAAAGGTGATATATGAACCGTTTCCCGGAAGAGAATTGTTCGAGTTGCCTAGGGAAAAGTGCGTCAAACCGATGACCGAACCGGACATGCCCTATGTTATTGTGGTTATGGTCGATCAGAATTTAAAAACAACGCTCGCTTCCACAGGTTATGATGCCATCAGCCTCTCCCAATCTTTCCTGGGATATCACTCAACTGGAGTCATTTCTGTTATTATCGCTCAATATATCAGAAATCTTGGTTATAACGCCCGGGCACAATACGCCGTGGATTATAACGTAAATATGCCTCCCACTATTATAGCGGCAGGATTAGGCGAATTATCACGCACAGGTGAGTGTGCTATTCATCCCCGGTTGGGATTCCGCCATAAGGTGGCTGGTATTACAACAGATTTGCCGCTTGCTCCGGATAAACCCATTGATTTTGGACTTATTGACTTCTGCCGTATCTGTAAAAAATGTGCGGATAATTGTCCTTCCGGCGCTATTTCACAGGATGATGATATGAAAGAAATAAACGGTTACCTGCGTTGGGCCACCAATGCAGACAAGTGTGCCGAATTCCGGGCAAGTAATGAAGAAGGTGCATCCTGCGGGAGATGTATGAAGGTCTGTCCGTGGAATTCGAAGGAAGATTCCTGGTTCCACCAGGCAGGAACTTGGTTTGGAAGCCAGACTAAAACCTCTGCGTCGATGCTGAAAGCCATTGATGATATGTTCGGATACGGTACAGAGCAGATCGAGAAATATAAATGGTGGCTAGAGTGGCCGGAAAATTACAAACTGCCTCCTGTAAGCGTACTAACCGCGCCTCTGCCGTCTCATGGAGTTCTATAAAGTTTAATTTTCCAAAGGCATCTTGAAAAATTAATGATAGAGCAAACCCTCATGGATTGTGATTCCTGAGGGTTTGTCTATTTATGGAAATGATCTAAATTATACTTTAAGCAAACAAAATATACTTTTTTAGAATATGGTGGATCAAAATATGATAGAATTTTAATAGGATGTTGATTCGGTAAAAATCTTGGTGCAGGGAGCGAAAAGTAGATGGAAGAAAACGAAAAATGTGGAGGCGCTATTCCGGATACATTTTTTGAAGTTGAAAGGTTGCAGGAATTTATTAATTTAGGGACTGTGAAGACTTATGCTAAAGGCAGTGCTGTCATGTGGCCGGGAGACAAATGTTCTTCCCTAATTTATGTGGTCTCCGGAAGGCTGAGAGTAAATAAGCTGCTCGATGACGGCAGGGAAAGACTGGTTTACTTTACCGGAGAACATGGCTTGGTGGGCAAGTTATACGAGACTTGCAATGATAGTTATGCCATTGCACTTGAAGACAGTAAGGTTTGTTTTTTCTCGAAAGAACAGCTTAAAAAAATTTTCAGCATGAATGACGAAGTCCCCTTTGACATCATAAGAAACTACCTATCAAAAACTTCTTATTATATGAAGCAAGCTGCAGAGATTGACTATTTCAATCCGGCAGTCAGAATCGTCAGGTTGTTTCACGAACTCTATATTGCCAATGGCATAAAAATCGGTGATCATTATGAAATTAACATTCAATTGTCTTTGGAAAATATTTCCGAGATAACGGGGACGCATTATGTTACCGCTTCCAAAGTAATAGGCTGGTTAAGAAAAAATAAAGTGATGGAAAAAAAGAGAAAAAAGATTATCATTTATGATACAGAAAAACTGAAAATGATGACTCAGGGGACACATGTTTTTTGATCGTCTAAACCCTTTGCAATTATTTTGCTGTTATTTGACTCCAGATTTGATTCCAACAGAAAATCGCAGATGATGCTCGCCCTCTTTTTTTCGAGGGCGTTTTTAAATTGTTCTTATTTTTTGAACCATCCCTTTTGTATGCGTTATCATACCCATTGTAACAAACCGGATCTCTGATATTTTTAGCTCATATTAAAATTCAGATATCTATTTGACCGGATGTTGTAATATTACAGAAAGGCTGCTCAGGGACGAAAATAATGAAACTTAGCACTAGCTAAAGTTTTTGGGTATTCAGTTTGGTACTTTTAATTTAGTGGTAGTGATGTACGTACAAAAAACTACAAAATTTTATGGAGGTGGGTCTTTTGGGCGTATTCTTAGTTTTTGTTGCCGGAATTGCTTTCTTAGCCGGTATTTTAGCGCTAAAACCATTTATGAAACGCGAAAATAAAATAATGACGGTCCTCAACTGGTCTCTTTATGTCATTTGGTACTTGATTACATGTACAGGCATCTCATTTGTTTTTCTGAATAGCCGTGTTGGTCACGTCAAAGCTACAAGTACGGGAATATTCTTATTCTTTGGTCTGTCGGTTATCTTTGCGGTTATTTTGGCGAGGCTCCTGGGTCTCCTCGGGAAAAATGGATTAAGCCTAATGAAACAAATGAAGGAGGCAAAATAGTCATGTCAAAAAATCTTGCTGATGATAGAAACCAACAGCAGGGCCTTCAGATGAACCGTCGCAAGTTTCTGAAGGCCGGTGCAGCGGCGGCAGTTACCATGGGACTTATGGGTACAATTGGTGCTACGCCTGCTGTTGCTGCTGAGGCTGCTGTAGGTTCAAGTGTTACCGTAAATGGCGCGAGATCTAAGCTGAAGCCGACCGGACACTATGGTGCTGCTTCGGTCAAATTTGCTACATTTAACAATGAATGGCTCGGCACGACAAAGCTCGTTGGCGAGGTCAAAAATATCAGCGAAGCAGAGACAGGATTTTCACGGGCCGGTCGTGGCTTATACGGAAAAGAGTCTCAAATTGGCAGGGGGTACTTTATTAGAAAAGATCCTGCCGGGGCAGCCGAACACGATACTTTAATGATCTTGGCAACAGAACCGGCAGTCCAAGGTAAAGTGTCTCCAGTCAAACTGAATATTCCTGATCCGGAACAAATGTCCCAGAACATCAAAGACTTTGCGTACTTCCTGCGAGCCGACGAGGTAGGAATCGGCAAAATGCCGGAATTTGCCTGGTATTCTCATAAGGTCACGGATCAGCATGCTTTGGCGGTGAACGATCTTGAGAAAGCACTTACTCCTGTAACAGATAGATTACCGTACGTCATTGTGGTCATGGTCGACCAAAACTTAGAGACAATGTTGGCCTCCACAGGGTATGATCAGATCAGCGGCGCCCAATCCTTTTTAGGATACCATACTACCGGTGTTATTGCTGTCGTCTTAGCAAATTATATTCGTAATCTTGGTTATAATGCCAGGGCCCACCATGCAAGAAACTATAAGGCTGTTATGACACCATGTCTTATTTCTGCGGGACTGGGTGAATTGTCCAGAACAGGAGACTGTTCCATCCATCCACGCTTAGGATTCCGCCACAAAGTAGCTGCTGTTACAACGGATTTGCCGTTGGCCCCGGATCAACCAATTGATTTTGGTCTTCAGGATTTTTGCAGGGTATGCAAAAAATGTGCGGATAATTGTCCTTCAGGCGCCATCACCCAGGATACGGAACCCATTGAGTATAACGGCTATCTGCGCTGGAACAGTAACATGGAAATATGTACGAAATTCCGCACGACCAATAAAGAAGGCTCTTCCTGCGGCCGGTGCATGAAGGTATGCCCGTGGAATACAAAAGAGGAGTCTTGGTTCCATGCTGCCGGAGTATGGATCGGCAGCCATGGGCAAGCCTCATCCAAACTGCTTAAAGGCATGGATGATATGTTCGGCTATGGTACTGAACAGATTGATAAGTACAAGTGGTGGCTGGAGTGGCCGGAATTGTGGGCGACACCTGAAAAGATGCCAGGCCTTGTAAAATACTAATCGCCGTATTTTAACTATCCAATAATCATCTAATTATATTCAATCAATAATTAACCGCGATATGCCAAATTAAATGAAGGAGTGACGCTAACTACATATTAATAGTTAGCGTCACTCCTTTTTTCTTTAAATCAAAATATATCTAACCAATCAATAATCCTAATAAGCAACCTTAACAAACCTTCGTACATAAAGTTGTCGTGAATTAAATCATACAAAGAAATTTTATTGTATAATGTTCGTGCTATCTTTTCACTCTTAAAGACAATGAACTTATCAATTTAATATTTTAGCACAGACGATTCAAAATAATTTTAATATATGCAAACAAATTAAAAGTTTTTAGAGAATGGAGGGGTGAAATATGGGGAAAATTGAATATTAATCTCTGGTAAAGAAAGTTGATAAGGGGGAAAAGAAGGGCATGGAAAACTTCAGAAAGTGTGGAGCAATTGTACCCGATACCTTTTATCCTGTTCCAAAATTACAGGACTATGTCCACTTGGGAACAGTAAAATCTTTTGCCAAGGGCAGTACAGTGGTTTTTCCGGGAGAAGAGCCACATGCAATCATTTATGTATTAAGCGGTAAGATAAGAGTTGACTTGGTTTTTGATGATGACCGGGAAAGATTAATGTATTTTGCCGGCATGCACACTTTTGTAGGCAGGTTATTTGAAACATATCATAATCTTCATATTATTGCGATGGAAGACAGCAAGGTCTGCTTATTCAATGAAGAGCAGCTTGCAAGAATTTTCCGTGAGGACCAACAAATTATTTTCGATGTGATAAGGAACTATCTCTCTAAAACATCTTATTACATGAGGCAAGTCGCCGAGATGGATTATTTTAATCCGGCAGTTCGAGTCATACGGCTGTTGTATGAACTTTGTAACTCTAAAGGTACAGCAGGGGCTAATTATTGTGAAGTAAATAATGACTTATCTTTAACGAGTATCTCAGAAATTACCGGGGCCCACTATGTAACCGTCTCCAAAGCATTAGGTTACTTAAAAAGACATCATATCCTGGAAAAAAAGAGGGAGAAAATATTTGTTTATGATATGGAAAAACTCAAAATGTTGACACATGAAACGCATATTTTTACCGGTCATGAAAGCAATCCTATTTCATGATAACGACGATGATAAATTAAAAAAATATCCTAAAAAGGATATAGATTTAATCCGCGACATAAATTGAACGATACTGATTTAATACAATGTACCTGTAACGATTTAATTTCCACTTGGAAAAAGGGGAGGTGAAAGAGCTATGGGTACATTTTTGGTCTTTTTAGCGGGTCTGTTATTTCTCGCCGGTATTCTTTTTATTAAACCTCGCGCTCAAAAGGAGCTGAGGTGGAAAACGATCCTTAACTGGAGCCTGTATGTTGTATGGTATGGGATAACCTGGATCGGGATTTCCTTTATTTTCATCAATGCCTCAGTCGGGCATGTTAAAGCAACAAGCACGGCAATATTCCTGTTCCTAGGGATATCGGTAGTGCTTGCAGTTGTCCTGGCCCGTTTACTCGGTTTCATTGGTGCTAAGAAAAAGGAAACTACATTACAAGCTTAACAGGGGGGATAAAGTTGGAGAATAACGGTCAGAAAAAAGAGTTGCAAATCAACCGCAGAAATTTTCTGAAAGCAGGGGCCGCTGCAGCAGTATCGATGGGAATTATGGGCACAATAGGTACGAAAACTGCTGTTGCAGCTGAGGCTGCTGTTGGATCAAGCGCTGCCAGAAATGGAGCACAATCTAAATTAAAGCCCAGTGGACAATATGGAGCTGCAAAAGTCAAATTAGCTCAATACAATAATGAATGGCTTGGTACCTCGAAGATCGTTGGTGAAATAAAAAATATAAGCGAAGCAGAAGCAGGCTTTTCACAGGCTGGCCGCGGCTTATACGGCCCTGAAGCCCAACGAGGCAGGATGTATTTTGTTAGAAAGGCTCCGGAAGGGGCTGCCGAGAATGATACTTTAGTGATTTTGGCTACAGAGGCTGCAGTGCAAGGCAAAGTATCTCCTGTTAAACTGAGTATTCCCGATCCGGAACAAATGTCTCAGAACATCAAAGACTTTGCCTATTACCTGCGGGCCGATGAAGTTGGAATTGGCCGTATGCCGGAGTATGCTTGGTATTTGGATAAGATTACAAATCCGAAAGCGTTGGCAATGAATGATGTGGCCAATGCAGTTACTCCGGTAACGGATAGACTTCCTTACGTCATCGTCGTTGCGATTGACCAACATCTGGAGACGATGCTAGCGTCTACGGGGTATGATTCAATCAGTATTGCGCAATCGTTTAGGGGCTACCATGCTTCCGGTGTCGTTGCTGTCACGCTTGCTAACTACATTCGGAGCCTTGGTTACAATGCCCGGGCCCATCACGCTCGCAATTATAAAGCAGTGATGACCCCTTGCGTCATTGCCGCCGGTCTTGGTGAATTTTCCAGAACAGGCGACTGCGCTATTCATCCACGTTTAGGTTTCCGTCATAAAGTTGCTGCCGTTACGACGGATTTGCCGCTGCTTCCTGATCAACCCATTGATTTTGGTCTGCAAGATTTTTGCAGGGTATGCAAAAAATGTGCGGACAATTGTCCGGCCGGCGCCATTACCCAGGATGCGGATCCTATTGAGTATAACGGTTATCTGCGCTGGAACAGTGACTTTAAAAAATGCACCATATTCCGTACAACGAATGAAGAAGGCGCTTCCTGCGGCCGCTGTATGAAGGTCTGCCCCTGGAACACTAAAGAGGCGTCCTGGTTCCATGATGCCGGGGTATGGATCGGCAGTTCTGGAGAAACTTTATCTACGTTGCTCAAGTCCATGGATGATATGTTCGGGTACGGTACTGAGCAAGTCGAAAAGTACAAGTGGTGGCTGGAGTGGCCGGAATTATGGCCTACACCTGAAGTACTGCCAGGCCTTCAAAAATATTAATCTATAGCCTATGGCATTTTGACGCATTAATGATGGCCAATAAATAATAACTTTAATAAAAAGCAAACTAACCACGGAGTATTGCTAAGCTACGAATTTAAGTAGCTTAGCAATACTCCTTTTTTATGTTGCGTGCCCAGCTAAGCACGTAGAAGACTTCTTTTCGCGCTGTGTCTACTCTGCTTTGGGCAATGAACGAGTATTTTTAGTAGTTCATTATAGGCGCTTAGCATGTTGTCACGGTTCTCCCGCTCTTCCGTCGGAATCCCCAGGAGGATGACCGCCTGGGAAAAACTAAGATTCGAATCCGGATTCGAATCTGACAAGTTCCCGCTTTTTATGAATATTAGGCAATATTGAATATGTACTGATTTCCAAACCGTGAAAAATGTTATCATGGTTTAAACAATTAGCCATTACCACTATTGTATAGTTAACATAATAAGCGTTTGAACGTTTCGATTCTAACTTGATCTATGTGTTCTATTTAATTCTAAATCAATCACAAATTATTAGAGGATCAGGATAAATAAATTCATTAGTCATAATAAAATAATTAGAAAGGGGAAATGTAAACATGAAGTCAAGGTTGAATCAAAGAATACCAGGGATAAAGTCCGTATAATGGT
>NZ_LXPC01000015.1:0-189535 GCF_003590275.1 Dehalobacter sp. MCB1
GAAAGCCAGGTTTCAGATAACGTTTAGGCATTCCCGCCGCGCCCTGACCACATTCATAATCCTCCAAGTGGCGGGAATGCTGTGTTAGGCGAAGTCGGACGCTTATAATTCAGAGCCCGCCAGGACGGCGGGCCCTTATACAACCGGCTTCCCATCCGAGTCTAATAAGTAACTATCTCCATTCCAGTCTCTAACTTTTATTCTATCGTTTGAAATGAACAAACAATCTTCTCCTTCAGGATCTACGAAAATATCTGCCCCAGAGAATTGCCATTTGATATTTCCGCTCTTATCTATGCGTGTAATTTCCAGTTCACCATTAACTAAAAAATCACCTGAAAAGCGATAAATACCAAAACAACAAGCATAGTCGCATTCGGTTTGCCAATCTAATACTAAATCCGGAATCGACAAACAAGAAGCTTTGTTCCCTACTATAATTATTAAACTACTGTCATCAATTACAAAGGATTTTGGATGAACCCTAGTAGGGCCACCAGAGCTCATTACAATTGCACTTTTTAAGACATCTCCATCTTTCATAATTGACAAACCACATTTACTCAAAAAATGATGATTGGCGAGTGACCTGTCGTAATATTCATTATCATATATGTACTTATTGTCAGTTGAGTTCAGAGTATACATTAAGTCATCATAAATCTGTAAAATATAGTCACCATCAAACAACTCAACATTCATAAAAAATCTCTCCGATTCTTCTTCAAAATCGACTCGCGCCAAGGATGGCGCGACCCCCGTCCGATTTCGCCTAACGTCTCGTGAATTCCCGAAGTCTGGTTACTACATTCATATTCTCTCAGATTTTGGGAATTCACTGTTATATGCAGTGCCACACTTCTTGCTCAGAGGCCGCCAGGACGGCGGCCCCCTAAACTCCCACATGATCATACTTTAATAATGTGGGCATCTCATACTTTCACACCATATAAATTGGAATTTGTCAATCTTTCTTTTTTCTTAAAATAAATACTACTCATAATTGCAAAATCAATCCGCCATCATAAAATCTGCCCATTCACACGGATAGTCTTTATAATGTTCTCGCCAATAATATATCTGCTCAATATATTCTTGCTTACGCTCCTCAACAACTTTTTTGCATTCTGGTACACCATAGTGTCTAATTATAGCTGTCAAATCATAGATTGGAAAACCGATAGCATGTCCATTCGCATGAACCACGCCGCAAGCTTGCCCGATGGCATGGCACAAAGCTATATCTTCAAGAGAGTCGATTTCCTTTGCCACTGCGTGAGCCTGCAAAATCGCGCGCTTAGCCACGGGCATTTTTACTTTACCAGCAGCCCAGTCTTTTGATGCCAGCACAGCGGATTCGAGTCGCTTTTCGTTCGGATAACGCTCAAACAACCTTTTAACAGTTTCATCGGCAAATTCAAATGCCCACAAGACCATTGTCCGATGATTTTGTTCTTGAATCAATGCTGCTAAATCGGCTAAAAATTCACTATCTTTAGCAAAAAGAATCTGATTTTTTCTCTTAATTCTGTTTTGCACTTCGTTAAGCCAATTCAAATTTTTTCTCTCCTTTGACAGATAAATTCTTGTTTATCTTATGCTATACAAATTTATTCAATCAGAATAGATTAACAATATAAAATAGCTACATAGTAATCTCCATAATCCGCGCATGGAGGCGCGGCGTTTTGTGGCATTGCATATAACGTCCTTTTTCCGCATATGTTGCGGATTACATCCAAATATGGAGGTAAACCGCAAGGGTTGCGGAGATATTTCCTTTAGCAGAATTTACTTCTTTTAAACCTCCATGTCCAGTGCATCGATTGGGCTGTGTATTTTAGCTAGATCCCGTTGGCTTACATGGGTATATATTCGCTAACATATTTTCTTAAAATATTTAGTGTAATTTCAGATAGAATTGAATACCGGTCTTTTCTCCCTTTGGCCTGCCGGATATGGATAAGCATTCTGCTTTTATCAATGTCATTCACTTGCAGATTAACCACTTCACTTACCCTTATAACTTAATTGCACTGATACTTTGATTTACAAATGAGTGCGAATGTTTTTTATCTATCATCAAATGCACAAGATAATTTCTAATGTCCTCTGTTGTCACTTTGCTCTGATCCTTACCAATAAACAAAAGAAATCTTTTGATATGTCCAAGATACCCTTGTCGAGTTTTAAAGCTATACCCCTTTAGAATTAGCTCCTGATCCATTTTATTGAATAGACATAGTATTTTTTTAGGTTCGAATTCAATTAAGTTCAACCACTTCTCTGTACATTTGTTCAAGAATATCTTATCGTCAAAAACTTTGTAAAGAGAAAGAATTGTATCCACTGATCTTGGTACAATCCAGCATCGCAGCCCTGAGTCCCACCTTCGCCCTTTAATAGATTTGATCTTCTCGACTCTTTCTGCTGTATACTCAAAAGTTACAAAGAGTTCCCTTTGATTTTCTTCCCGGGGTTGACATATACAGCCATCTTTCTGCTCCATTCTTACATAATGGAAATATTACTAATAAATACCATTGCAAAAATATTTTAACTTCTTTAATTTGCATGGTCAATCCTAAAAAATAATTTTGGTATTATTTAGGGAACTCCTTTTTATGTCACAACGGGGAGCACCATATTTTATGAGTCCAAGATTTTTTTGACTCACATGGGTATATTTTTCTGTAGTATACCTCCTCGAATTCGGATTCGGCTCCGAATTTGAGTTGGTAAGCTGTCCTTCTCCATACTCTTTGAAGATACGCATCAGTTTATTGGCCCTGCTCTGGGAGAAATCGACCGACTCCTCCAGCCACTTGCCCCATTCTCCGAACTTAAGCAGGGACTTGGCCTCCGTCAACCGTCTTCCAATCTCTACGGTGGCGGCAAGATAGATATTCTCAGCCTGATATTTGATCATGTTAATCTCAGCCGCGATTACATTCGGCGTGCGTCCGCTGATGACATCAGGTACTGTATTGGTTTCTGGATCATTCTCCGGATCGGTTGCTGTATCCTTTGCTGGATCCGTCATGATATCCACACTCCTTTGGAGTAATTTCACTTACAGGATATGTGGCCATGGCTTAAAAGTGTGACAACCTCATTCGTTAAGCTTTTTATTATAGGGAAGTAACTTTCTTATTTTCTTTCTTACTTCCCCCAAATGTGTACGCTTCACCTTGCTGTTGCCAGTTTCGGCAATGCTCTGTTAAATGAAGCTGGTCGCCCCCATATCCAGAGGGCGACAGGACGTCGATCCCTTAAATCAAACAACAATATTTCTAAATTTCTATGGAAAATGTATCAAGAAAGGTTTTAGTATCAAATAGGTTAGCCCATTTCATTTTATCAATCTTAATTATATAAGAGCCGTCATTATTAGTAGGTAGTGGTTCGTAAGAACCATCTATAATAAGTCTCCATTCATTCTGAGTTTTGTAAATATCACTCTTAACAAAATATGGATCTAGAACGCTCCCTGTAGTATTATAAGCTTTTTGATAGTCTCCTTCTTTTGAAAAGTCAGTTAAATCTCGATAAATAATTGGCCCGCTAGTAAATCCAAATTCCGGATTTGCATTTATTTGAGCTTTACGAAGCAGCTCTAAAAGCTCCTCAGAATTAAACAAAAGCACATAATCACCAAATTCTTTTATTGCCAACTTGTAATCATCAGCAAAAATATAGTTAGGGTCATTATAAAATAATATATCCTTTGTAATCATTGAAGCACAGAACAACAAAATAGAATCGTCCCCAACTATTGATTTCATAACAGTAGTTGGCTTAGGTATATAATCGAAAATATTTTGACCAGATTTATTAAGAACTTTTAAACTTGACGGATCAATCGGAACTTGCCCCTCTCTATTATCGCCACGATATATTGTTATATCAGTACGACATTTAGAAATTGGATTAAAATAAATTGACCCATTAGATAACATTTCTAAATGTCTCCGTTTCCCAAACTTTGCAATCAAATAGTTATCTGTCAATTTACCACCTCGAGGTATAGCTTAACATTCCTGTTGAACTCAAATGCCAATCTTCTGAATACGCGCCAGGACGGCGCGGCCTTTGCGGCCAATTTCATTTAACGGTTGGGTGTTACCGTAGCGTCATACTACTTTCATATTGGCAAAGTTACGGTAACACCTTGTTATCTGCTGCCCGTCGGAAATACTCCAGATAAACCGACACATTCATATTTCCTGGATATAAATAGTTGAACTCATGAATATCAGCCATCAATGGATATAAATGTAATTTCTGGGCAAATTGACAAATTCCTTCTTTGCTAAATTCGCAACCGCGGGTCTGTTGACAAATGGGTGTAAGACATCCACAATCCAAATTAAAATTTGGCTATTCTTGGAATTACTACACAGGTGTACTCAAAATCTAAAACGACAAATTTTCAAACTCACTCTATTGGTCTTGTAGAATCAAGCAATATCAATGTCTAAAATGATATAATTAAATAGGGTGATGGTGTAATCAATCATCAAAAAGTCGACTACCATTACAGACATTATATAAATAAATATCACTGAACCTAGACCCATTTCTTAACGATAATTCCACATTATCCCTCAATTTCCTTTATATTTATTCTCTTAAATTTAACGTAAATATTGAAAAGAACAAATAATCACAGCTTTTCAAATCATCGGATCGGGTGGCAAAGGCAATTCCCCAAAAGGCTGGAAATTAAGTTCCCTTGCTATAGTATTATTGCATCTCAACCTCAACTAGAGGTCTATTTGACTATTTGCCCTGTAAAGCCCAGAATATTTTGGGGAAGGACAGTAGCCGAAAAGAAAAATAAAAGCCTTATAAGGCTAATAAAGCTTAACTAAATCTTACTTTTCGGCAAAGTGAAGCAATTGGCAATGGCTTCAAGGTGTTTTCCCAAAATCAAAAGACTGTAACGATTTCAACCATCGTTACAGTCTCTTTACATTGGTCTTCCTTATTCTCTTTGTTTAAAAGAGCGCCAGGAAAGTTACATAGGCGAAAATCATTTCCTGCCCGATATCCCAATTCGTACCCATCGCAGGATCTTTATCTGCGAGCTCCGGATGCTGTTTAACGATATCACTCCAAGAGATCAACAATTGTTCTTCCATCGTGAAGCACCTCCTATTAATAAATACCATACTCCATAACAAACTTGTTTACGGCAATGATGTTTTCCGCCTTGCCGTCAGCTGCCGAAATAAGTTCCTTATCGGTAGAAAAAATATATCCTCCGCCAGGAGCCAGATCATCCAATAATTCTTTCGCTTTAGTAATACATTCTTCCTTCGTACCATATTGTAATAACGTTACCGGGAAAAGCCCTAGTATACACATGGTATTTCCAAGCTTTTGTTTAAGTTCTTTAGGATCACCGTGTTCGAACCATCCCAGTGTTTTCTTGACAGGTAATTCTTGAAGATGATTATAGTAACGTGACCAATCTCCTTCATAGAATGGCATTGGAATTACTCCGTTTGCAACGAAGGCCTCCACAATCGTTTTAAACATAGGCCAGTAAAATTTATCAAAATCTGCTGTCTTAAGCATAGGAGGTAAATGTAAAGGGAGTAGGATGATTTTGGGGTTTGCTTTCGGTGGTGTTGAAAACATCTGACCCATTCCAAACCTTATTACTAACGGAGTAAGTGCTTGAGCAGCCTCTAGCAATTCTTCAGGGCGACGACGCATATCCATAAATGCGCCTTTAATACCCCGGAAGAAATCGGCAATCCAATCTAATGGCATTATCGCTAAACCATCAAATAGCATAGGTATTCCATACTGGGATATTAGATTAGCCTCTGCAGCGCCCTTTTTCGCTCCATACATACCAAATTGCATAGCGCCTTTTGCTAGTGCTAAATCTTTTGCAGGTGTGTCTTTAGCTAATTCGGCATATTTCCGCGGCAAAACTTTTTCAACCATGAACCTAAACGGGTCTTTAATAAATTCAGGATATTCTTCGCTAGTCATTACTTCCGCATTCTCATCTGAATATTGAACAATGTTGCTCTCATTTAAATAATGAAAAGATTTACTGCCTAAAGCCTGATACATGCCACCAGGCCTGGCGTAAAACATGTGCAAGACGTCCATCGGGATGTCGTTAACTACTTTTAGAATAGACTTACTGCATTTATCCAAATCCCAGTTGGATTCGGAATCAGTGTACCCTGCATAGTAGGAAGACCATGTTCCAAGAGCGGAAGAAATCGGAACACGATCCGGTTGTTCCAGATTAATGGCTTTATAAACTCTTTCTACACGTTTTTGGTAAAGATTCATAACTTCACTCATCAATCAACCCACCCATCTTTGGCATATTTTGACCCCTTCAGCTGCGTTTGTCGAAAAGGCATCGGCCCCTATGCTTTTACAAACATTCTCATTAACAGGTACTCCGCCGATAATCACCTTGACCTTATTTCTGAGGCCCGCATTGTTCAGTCCATCAACCGTTTCTTTCATACTATCCAGCGCTAAAGTCAGTACGCCGCTTAAGCCAACAATATCAGGGTTAACTTCTTTTACCTTGTCCACGATCTGGCTAACCGGAACATTGATCCCTAAGTCGATCACCTCAAAATTTGCGGCTTCAACCATGGATCTGAAAATATTTTTGCCTATGTCATGAAGATCTCCGAAAACGGTAGCCAGGACAATTTTTCCGCCTTTTGCTGAGAACCCTGCACTTAAAACCGGTTTGAGTTTGTCCATTACGCTTTGTAACATTTCCCCGGCAAAGACTAAGTCCCCGATAAAGTACTCGCCCGAATCATAGCGTTCACCTACGAGCGTCATACCTTGCTGACAGGCTTTAACAATTTCTTGGACTTCTGCGGCGTTGTCATCTTTGCTTAGCACTTCATCAATCGCCTTGTTTAACACGTCTTCGTCCAAATCGGACATCGCTTGAGTCAGGACTTTCAAATCCACCACTTTCAATCATCCTCCTTAAAATTTTTCTTTGATACCGTTGCGTTGACAGTTTTTTAGCCTGGAATGATAGCTTCCAATCCGCTGTCTATACAAGTAAATATATCAAAAGAAAAGTCCGCATTTCTTATCACGTGGAAAAGATTTTAATCTTTTTTAAATTTTTAAATTATTAGCCAAAAAATTGAGAACAAATTAACCCCTTTTGGTCTCAGCAAAACTTGCAATTGTATATTAGAAAAAGAGCCTCCCAAAATAATTCTGGAAGACTCTTTTACCTATGCTTGATAAAAAATGATGATCCCTTGCTTTACTGTAATTGATTATCTGTTGAAGACATCTTTGTAAATCGTCTGTGCTATATCGCGAATCTTTTCATTTTCATTATTGCATGCCTCCAAGATATATTGCTTGTAGCTTTCCTGATAATTATTCCGCATGAAATTCAATACGTTTACTTTCCATTTCCATAATTCATCCGGAGAAAGGTAAAAGAATTTTGGCTGTATGTTATGCTTATAAAATTCTTCTTCCATTTTCATTATGTTTTCTGGTGTAAGACAAAGCGATATTTCTAAAACACCGGGAAATTCATCCTTCTCCGTCCATTTGCCGCTGTTCATCGGGCATGCGTCCTGACAGGCATCGCACCCGTAGATCCAGGTTCCAAAACTCTTGCCAAGAGGATCGTTTGCCAAATCACGGCCGCCAAAAGTGGTGAGAAAGGAGACACAGCTGAGCGGATTCATTGTATAAGGCGATGAAAGAGAGCAGGTAGGGCAGGCTTTGATACAATTGGAGCAGCCTTCAGGACAAATCGGTAAATTAGTTGATTCAACCAATTCCATATCCCTGTCGGTAATCCACGCTTCTAGTTCCACCCAGGAACCGGATTCCGTATAAAAGAAATTATTTTTGCGTATGATTCCAAGCCCGGCCTTCATGGCCGCCCAGCGCAATCCAACGATGCCAAAATTCCGGTTTGAGGCTGTTTTGAGTCCCAGGTCCTGCAGAAATTGTTCCATCGCAACGCTTCTCTTGAATTCCTTAGATTCCGTATTGACACGTCCGTCAAATAGATAGTGTTTAGCGATATGCCCTTTTAACTCCCCAGGTGCTTTATAATGTCCAAAATGAGAAACAGCGACGATAACAGATTTTGCCCAGGGGTACCGCTCTTGCAGATCCGTCAAACGGCTTTGGCTCCGATAGAACATCTTTGAGACGGGGACTTTATCGATACGTTCCCTTAGACATTTATCATAACCTTCTAAATCCTGAATACGGACAATCCCACACTTTTCATAACCGAATTCATAAGCCTTATCCTGAATCAAATTCTCTACATGCATGATTTTGCTCTCCTTTATATGACATAGTGTATGTGTATATACACGGATAAGGCAAATTAAGATCCCAACCTCTCAATCACGGAAAGGAGAGATGTTAATTTTTCAATATTTTCTTTTCCGAGTTCCTGTTTAATGAAATTCTGCGCATCGTTCCACAGGTATTCCGCCTCAATGTATTTCTCAATCCCTTTTTGGGTTAATTGAAGCTGACGGTTCCGGGCGCCTTTTTGAGAAACATCAATAATTAAGAATGCAGCTTCCAGAGGTTTAAAGTTACGGACTAAAGTCGTCCTGTCCAACCTGATTTTTATAGCCAGGTCACTGACACTAATGGGACCAAAAAACTTTAGATGCTTCAAAATTGAATACTGGCTGACTGTCAATCCGCTTGGGGCCAGCTTTTCATCATATATTTTTGTAATTGCCGAAGCAGCCCTACGTAAATTCAGACAATTACAGATTGACGGCTTCTTTTCATTGTTTTTCATATAGGAAATCACCTCGTATAGTGTATATACACTATATGCATGGTATTATAAAATGATTATGTTGTCAACATTATATTATAGAGCCTTATTTGCTTTGAAATTTTCAAATTACACCATCCTTTGTCACGGATGACACAAAAAAAATCAAAGACCGCAATGATTTCAACAATCATAGCGGCCTTATTCTTAAACACTGTTAAACCTTACAGCGCAGCCACCACTGCGTCTCCCATTTCTTTTGTCCCGAGCACCTTATCTCCAGGTTTGGCCAGGTCGGCTGTCCTGTAGCCCTGATCCAGAACTTTGGTCACAGCATTCTCTATTCTACCGGCTTCTTCGTTCAAGTCAAACGTATAGCATAGCATCATCGCCGCCGAAAGGATCGTCGCCAGTGGATTTGCCTTGTTTTGACCAGCAATGTCCGGTGCGGAACCGTGAGCAGGCTCATACAGTCCTTTCTTACCGTTCAGGCTGGCTGAAGCGAGCATGCCGATCGAGCCGCCGAGCATCGAAGCCAGGTCGGTCAGGATATCTCCAAACATATTCTCTGTGACGATCACGTCGAACTGTTCCGGATAACGCACTAGCTGCATGGCGGCATTGTCAACATACATATGCGTCAGTTCGACATTCGGATATTTTTTTGCAACATCTTCAGCAATCTCCCGCCAGAAACGAGACGACTCGAGCACATTGGCCTTATCGACCGAGCAGAGCTTTTTCCGTCTGCCTCTGGCAGTTTCAAAACCAAGCTCAATGATCCGGCGGACTTCTTCCTCATTGTAGAGAAGGATGTCATAGGCTGCCCTGGGATTCTCATTTCTTCCCTTTTCACCGAAGTAGATCCCGCCGGTCAGTTCGCGAATCACAACCATATCCACATTTCTGACGACTTCTTCCCGTAAGGTGGAAGCTGAAATGAGCGAAGGAATCATTTTGACTGGACGGATATTCGCGAAGAGACCGAGTTCTTTTCTGATCGGCAAAAGCGCACCAAGCTCAGGTCTTTCCTTAGCCGGTAGCGTATCCCATTTGGGTCCGCCGATCGCACCCAAAAGTACTGCATCAGCCTTCTTACAAGCATCCAGTGTTTCGGCAGGCAGTGCTTTGCCGACTTCATCAATTGCGGCTCCGCCGATCAAATAACGATCGAATTCAAACTTGACCGGGCAGTCTTCTAATGCTGCCTGAAGCACTTTCAGCGCTTCAGGAATAATCTCTCTTCCAATCCCGTCGCCGGGCAATACGGCAATTTTAGGCATTCTTTCTTTTCTCCTTTACGTACGGAACCAGCCCACCGGCTTTGATCAGTTCCTGCATAAATGGCGGAAAGGGAGTAGCCTGAAAACTTGTTCCTTTGCTGATGTTTTGGATCGTGCTGCTCTGGAGATCGACCTCGACTTCGTCACCGGCCTCAATGCCTCTGACAGCTTCCGGGCACTCCAGAATCGGCATCCCGATGTTCAGCGCATTCCGGTAAAATATCCGCGCATAGGATTCTGCGATGATGGCTTTGACACCGGCAGCTTTAATCGCCAGCGGAGCATGTTCCCTGGAAGATCCGCAGCCAAAGTTTTTGCCGCCGATCATCATATCTCCGGGTTGCACGTTGGCCGCAAAAGAAGCATCCGCATCTTCCATACAATGGGCGGCGAGATGTTCCGGTTCAAAGCGGTTCAGATAGCGGGCCGGGATGATGACATCCGTGTCAATATCATGGCCGAATTTCCAAGCTTTACCCATTATCAACGACCTCCCTCGGATGAACGATTTGTCCGCATATGGCTGAAGCCGCAGCGACTGCCGGATTGCACAGGTATACTTCGCTTTCAGGATGACCCATCCGGCCTACAAAGTTCCTGTTTGTGGTGGACAGCGCCCGCTCACCTTTGGCCAGAATCCCCATATGGCCGCCCAGACATGGCCCGCAGGTCGGCGTACTGACTGCTGCTCCGGCTTCAATCATGGTCTGAATCCAGCCGCGGCTCATCGCTTCAAGCAGGATATCCTGGGTGCCCGGGAAAATCAGGCAGCGGATATTCGGATGGATCTTCTTCCCTTTCAGAATCTTAGCCGTGATTTCGAGATCCTCAAGACGTCCGTTCGTACACGAGCCTATCACAACCTGATCTATTTTCAAACCCTTTGCTTCCTCCACCGATTTGGTGTTCTCCGGAAGATGCGGGAAAGCGATCTGCAGCGGAATATCTTCCGTGTCAAATTCGTAAACCTTCTCGTATACGGCATCCGGGTCGCTATGATAAACTTTATAATCCCTTTTTGCCCTGGCTTTGACGTACGCCAGCGTAATCTCGTCCGGTTCAATGATCCCGGCCTTGCCGCCAGCCTCGATCGCCATATTGCACATCGTCAGCCTGTTGTCCATAGAGAGTGCTTTGATGCCGTTTCCCGTAAATTCCATCGCTTTATAGCGGGCACCGTCAACGCCGATTTTGCCGATGATATATAGAATCAGGTCTTTGCCGCCGACATACGGCTGGAACTTTGTGCCGTGAAAAACAAATTTCAAGGTCTCCGGAACTCTGAACCAGGCTTCGCCTGTGGCCATCCCGGCCGCGCAATCCGTACTGCCTACGCCGGTCGCAAACGCACCGAGTGCACCGTACGTGCAGGTATGGGAATCGGCGCCAATGATCAGGTCACCGGGAAGTACCACCCCCTGCTCCGGAAGCAGACAATGTTCGATGCCGACTCTTCCGGTATCCCAGTAATGTTTAACCTCATGTTTCCGGGCAAAGTCGCGAACGATTTTGCATTGTTCCGCGGAGGCAATATCCTTGTTCGGGGTGAAATGGTCAGGTACCAGTGCAATTTTTTCTTTGTCGAATACCTTCTCAATTCCTAATTTTTCAAACTCTTTGATCGCGACCGGAGCTGTAACATCATTGGATAAGACCACATCCAGTTTGGCATTGATGATTTCTCCGGGAACGACTTTATCTACTCCGGCATGGGCTGCCAGAATTTTTTCGCTTATCGTCATACCCATGGGCAACAACCTCCTTTTTCATGTGCTCCTTAACATTATCTCATCTCCGTAAACATTCCGTACGCGCAGATGAGATAATAAGTATCCGCAATCATGCATCATCGCGGCCTGTTTTACCTCCAGTTATCATCTTTGCTTCAGGCTGATCCAACCTTTACCGAGCGCCCTGTTGACAGCCTGGACATAGGCCTTGACGCTGGCCTCGATAATATCCGGACTGACACCCCGGCCGGCAACAGTGTGATCACCGAACGAAACCGTTACGGTTACTTCACCCTGAGAATCCTCGCCGACGTCAATTGCCTGTAACGAGAAATTCTGCAGTTTTCCTTCAATCCCGACAATTTTGTCGATTGCCTTATAGGCAGCCGCTACAGGGCCGTCACCATAAGCCGCTTTCGCCAGCTCATTATGATGCTCTTTCCCATCTTTCAGCTCTAGGCCAATCGTTGCCGTAGGCTTCAGGTTATTTCCGCTTAGAATCTGCCAGTAATTTAAGGCCAGTGTTTCCTCTGCCTCCTGCGTTTCAGCAAGCGCATAAAGATCAGCTTCCGTGATAATCTTTTTCTTCTCAGCAAGGATTTTGAAGTCTTCAAAAAGCTTCTCAAAGCGTTCTTCACTGACTTCAATGCTCAGGTCGTCCAGAGACTGTTTGACCGCATGCCTCCCGGAATGTTTGCCGAGGACAATCGTATTCATGTCAAGTCCGATGGCATCCGGGGACATAATTTCATACGTACTGCGTTCTTTGAGGACTCCGTCCTGATGAATGCCTGATTCGTGCGCAAAAGCGTTTTTACCTACGATCGCTTTATTGGGCTGGACCCTCATACCGGACAGTCTGCTGACCAGACTGCTGGTCCGGGAAATCTCCCGGGTGACGATACCTGTCTCGACCTCATAAAGGTCTTTCCGGGTATGCAGCGCCATGGCCAATTCTTCCAGCGCAGCATTCCCGGCCCGTTCTCCGAGGCCGTTGACCGCACATTCAATCTGATGAATGCCTGCCTTAACTGCGGCCAGGGAATTCGCGACGGCCAGTCCGAGATCATTATGGCAGTGGACGCTTACTTTGACTTTTTCAATACCATCGGTTTTGTCCATGATCGCTTTGACAAACTGAGCAAATTCTGCGGGCATCGCATACCCGACAGTATCCGGAATATTGATTACAGTTGCGCCCTCTTTAATGACCAGCGAGAATACTTTGGCCAAAAAATCTATATCGCTGCGCGAAGCATCTTCAGCACTGAATTCTACATCACTAACTTTGGATTTTGCCAGCTTGACCCCATAGACAGCGCGTTCCAACACCTCATCTGGTGTTTTTCTAAGTTTGTACTGCATATGAATCGGAGATGTCGCAATAAATGTATGGATTCGTGGGCTTTCCGCAATATGGATCGCCTCCCAGGCCCTTTCAATATCCTTGGCTTCTGCCCTGGCAAGCGCAGCAATGGTCGTATTTCTGATTTTTTCAGCGATCAGGGATACGGCCTGAAAATCACCCAGAGAAGTGATCGGAAAACCAGCTTCAATAACATCCACACCCAGTTTTTCTAGCTGACGGGCAATCTGTAGCTTCTCTTCCATATTCAGCGCAACGCCGGGAGATTGTTCCCCGTCCCTTAACGTCGTATCAAAAAATTCAATCCGTCTCACCCTATCCACCCCCTGCGACTTTATGATATCCAGTAAATTCGTTTCTAAGATTCGTTCTTATGATTATCCGGGTAGGTCTCCGTAATATATAGCCGCTTACGGCAATTGAGCCCTCCTGGCTCAAAAAGCCGCGCTGCGCACTCCTTGCTCCGCTTACGCTGGCTATATATTACGGAGACTAATCTTTGGAGTATATTTTAGTTATATTATTCTGAAAAATACATTGTTGGAATCGACATGCAAGTATAACATTCTAGAACACAGATTCTTTTAAAAAACCAAACATCTAAATGCTATATTCTGGAAAAAGTTAGCTTATAAAAACTGCTGTATCATACTTAGGATCAGTCTGTGGGCCACAGTTCCGCGACAAGCGAAGCATGGATTGCGCAGCGCGGCTATTTGAGCCATGGAGGGCTCAATTTGCCGAAAGCGGTATTGTGGCCCGCAGACCTACCCGAATATATTATTGTACCTGCGAACCTACTCAAATAGTCAAAATAGGGATTCGGCAGGCTTTATTTTTTCTTCAGCCACGGCATCATGGAACGAAGCTCTTGACCGACTTTTTCAATCTTATGTTCGGCATCCCTGCGGGTCATGGCATTGAATACGGGACGGCCAACCTGGTTTTCGGAAAGCCATTTGCGGGCAAACTCTCCGTTTTGGATTTCAGAAAGTACTTTCTTCATTTCCTTGCGGGTTTCTTCCGTAATGATCCGTCTACCTACCATCAGGTCCCCGTACTGGGCAGTATCGGATACGGAGTAGCGCATCCGGCTGATTCCGCCTTCATACATCAGGTCGACAATTAATTTCAGTTCATGCAGACACTCAAAGTAGGCGATCTCCGGCTGATAACCGGCTTCGACAAGGGTATCAAAACCGGCGCGGACCAATTCGGACGCACCGCCGCAAAGCACGGCCTGCTCACCGAACAAGTCCGTTTCAGTCTCTTCTTCAAATGTCGTTTCGATCAAACCGGTGCGGGTACAGCCAATTCCCTTAGCGTACGCAAGACCGATCTGCTTGGCATTGCCGGTAGCATCCTGATAGACGGCGATAAGTCCCGGTGTTCCTGCACCTTCGGTATAGGTTCGGCGGACAAGGTGTCCCGGGCTCTTCGGAGCAACCATGATTACGTCGACATCAGCCGGCGGCACGATCTGACCAAAGTGAATGTTAAAGCCGTGTGAAAAGCAAAGTACTTTGCCAGCGGTAAGCGACGGCTCGATCTCTTCCCGGTAGATCCTGCTCTGGGTCTCATCCGGCAGCAGGATTTGAATCAGGTCTGCTTTGGCTGCTGCTTCAGCAACCGTCATCACAGTCAAGCCGGCTTCTTCGGCTTCTTTCCACCTTGCGCTGTTTTTGCGCAAGCCCACGATAACATTCAAACCGGAATCTCTAAGGTTTTGGGATTGGGCATGACCCTGACTTCCCCAACCCATTACCGCAATCGTCTTTCCTTTCAGCAGTCCCAAATCAGCATCTTGATCATAATACATTTTAGCCATTTTATTTACTCTCCTTATTCATTATTTTTTAATTTTAATTATCGGACCGGGCAATCGCGATTTTACCGGTTCTGACAAGTTCGAGAATACCGTAAGATCTCATCGTTCTGACAAACGCATCAATCTTTTCTTCATCACCGGTTAGCTCAATAGTTAGATTATTTTTGCCCATATCGACGACTCTGCCTCTGAAAATGTCCACCGTCTGGAGTACTTCGAGCCGGGTGTCCGATTTAACCTTTACCCGAATTAGGGCCAATTCCCTGTTTACCACCGACTCCTGGCTCAGATTGGTCACTTTATGGACGACAACCAGTTTATGCAGCTGTTTAGTGACCTGTTCAATGACCTGGCTGTCACCCTCGACTACAATCGTCATCATGGAAAGGTCAGGATTTTCAGTCTGACATACCGTCAGACTATAGATATTGTAGCCCCTCCGGGAAAACAGGCTTGATACCCTTGCCAGAACCCCCGGATCATTTTCAACCATTACAGCGAGTGTATGCAGCATTATTCCTTCCCCTCCAGTATCTCTGTTATTCCCTGACCGGCAGGGACAAAAGGAAGTACAACTTCATCCGGTGAGATCGTGAAATCCAGCAAAAATGGTCCGGGCGTTGCGACAGCTTCCTTCAAGGCATCCTCAACCTGGTCGGCCTGCTCGACTCTGCGCCCTTTGATCCCATAGGCGTCAGCAAGTTTCACAAAATCGGGATTGGCATCCAGCTGGATCTGGCTGAAACGCTCGTTAAAGAGCATTTTTTGCATCTGCCTGACCATGCCTAAAACCCCATTATTCATCAGGACTATTTTTATGGGAAGGTGATATTGGACCGCGGTGGCGAGCTCATGGATACTCATTTGTAAAGAACCGTCTCCGGTAACCAGAAAGACCAAACTTTCAGGTTTGGCAAACTGGGCGCCGATTGCAGCCGGAAGACCAAATCCCATCGTGCCCAGACCGGCACTAGTAATAAAATGTCTTTCTTGATTAATCGGACAGAATTGGGCCGCCCACATCTGGTGCTGGCCGACATCCGTCACCACAACCGCTTCTTCCCCGCTGATTTTTCCCATTGCTTCCAAAATCGTCTGCGGATTGAGGCGGCCGTCCTGCTCATAGCTTAGCGGGTATTCCTTTTGCCAGTTCCTGAGTTCCTTCCACCAATCCTGAATGACCGGCGGATTGATTTTGGTAACAAACTCTTCCAGGACAAGTCTGGCATCTCCAACAATCGGGATATGTGCTCGGATGACTTTGCCGATCTCGGCAGGATCTATGTCAATATGAATGACTTTCGCTTTCGTGGCAAAACGGTGCTTCAGCCCGCTCGTGACCCTGTCGTCAAAGCGGACACCGATCGCAATCAGTAAATCGCACTCATCGACGGCGAGATTTGCAGTAATGGTCCCATGCATTCCGACCATCCCTAAATGATTCGGATGCTTGGACGGGACACTGCCAATGCCCATCAGCGTTGTGACCACAGGAAGATTGGCTTTTTGGAGCACTTCCTGAAGAATCTTACCGGCGCCGGAGGTTATGACGCCTCCCCCGGTATAAACAATCGGTTTCTTGCTTTGGGCCAGCGCTTTAGCTGCTTCAGAAATCTGACCGGAGTTTCCTTTAGTAAAGAATTTATAGCTTTTGAGCGTAACTTTGGACGAATAAGGCTCAGTGACCTCTGCTGCCATAATATTCTTCGGCAGATCGATCAGGACCGGACCCGGACGTCCTGTACTGGCAATGTAAAACGCTTCTTTCACGATACGCGGAATGTCTCTCGCATCCTTGACCAGATAGGAATGCTTCGTGATCGGCATCGTAATTCCCGTAATGTCAACTTCCTGAAAAGAATCCGTCCCCAACAGATGGGTCGATACCTGACCGGTTAAAATCACAAGCGGAATGGAATCCATATACGCATTCGCAATTCCTGTAACCATATTGGCGGCTCCCGGACCTGAGGTGGCCAGACAGACACCAACCTTGCCGCTGACCCGCGCGTAGGCATCAGCGGCATGAACAGCACTCTGCTCATGTCTCGGCAGGATATGACGGATCGAGCTGTCCAGAAGCGCATCATACAGTGCGAGCAAAGATCCGCCGGGATACCCGAATATCAGCTCTACCCCTTCCTGGTCCAGTACATCGAGCAGCGCTTTGGCACCATTATAATTATCCAAAGCAAGACTTTCTTCGTCTTCCCAGGTAATTTCAGGGTCTCTGGCTATTAAGGCGTCTTCTTTGGACCTATCCATCTATTCATTCCTCCTTAAGTGTCCGGAAAGCTGCTCCTTTATTGGCCGACTGGGCAAATTGGACGTAACGTCCCAGATATCCTGTCCGGCCTGCTACTTTATACACTTTCTCCAACCCTTTCTCCGGGTTAAAGCTGTTTCTTCTTTCTACTTTTTCAGATTCGGGCAGAAGCCAGTCGATGGTCCGTTTTTCTAAATCAATCCGAATCATATCGCCGTTTCCGACAAACGCAATCTCCCCGCCGAGCGCTGCTTCAGGAGAAATATGCCCGATCGAAAGTCCGCGGCTGCCTCCGGAAAAACGTCCGTCGGTGAGCAGCGCCACAGAAGAATCAAGCCCCATCCCCGCCAGCGTTGCGGTTGGCCCGAGCATCTCTCGCATACCCGGTCCGCCTTTCGGTCCTTCATAGCGGATAATCACGACATCGCCCTCTTTAATCACGCCGCTGCGAATCGCTTCGGCTGCCAGGTCTTCTCCGTCGTAAACCTTGGCCGCGCCCTCGAAGACAATATCCCTGTTCGCCAGAGCTCCTACTTTAATCACGGCTCCTTCCGGTGCCAGGTTGCCAAACAGGACACAAAGTCCGCCTTTGGCGGAATACGGATCAATCAGCGGCCGGATGACACTCGGATTTTTGACAGCCGCGCTGCTTAGCCTTTCCGCCATGGTAGTGCCGGAAACCGTCATGCCGGAACCATCGATCAAACCGGCATCCAACAAGCTCTTTAAAACGGCACTGATCCCGCCTGCTTCATTGACTTCGACGAGATAATGCCCGTTCACCGCCGGACTCAGTTTACAGATCTGAGGGGTCCGATCACTGATTGCATTGATCTCGGCCAGGTCAAATTCGATTTCTCCTTCAAATGCGATCGCAGGCAGATGAAGAATGGTATTGGTTGAACACCCTAACGCCATATCAGCGGCAACGCCGTTCCTGATTGAAGTGCTCGTTACGATATCACGCGGCCGGATATTATCCCGCAGCAGATTCATAACCTGATAACCGGTTTCTTTGGCCAAGCGTATTCTCTCGGAATAAACAGCCGGTATTGTACCATTGCCGGGCAGCGCCATGCCTATGACCTCTGTCAGGCAGTTCATGGAGTTTGCCGTAAACATTCCGGCACAGGAACCACAGGTCGGGCACGCATTTTGTTCGAGGCCCTGAAGCCATTCCTGGCTTTCCTGGCCGCTATAGACTTTGCCGACGCCTTCGTAGACGGTAATAAAATCAACATTTTTCCCCTCGTGACGACCCGGCAGCATCGGTCCGCCGCTCACGACGATGGCCGGCAGATTCAGCCGCATTGCAGCCATCAGCATTCCAGGGACGATTTTATCACAGCTTGGAATAAATACCAGGGCATCGACAGCATGTGCTCTGGCCATAATCTCAATGGAGTCGGTAATCAGCTCCCTGCTCGCGAGCGAAAAATGCATCCCGACGTGTCCCATGGCAATACCGTCACAGACACCAATCGTCGAAAATTCGAGCGGCGTACCGCCATTTTCTCTGACTCCGGCTTTAACTGCTTCGGCAATTTGACGCAGATGCATATGCCCGGGCACAAATTCATTAAATGAGTTGACGATACCGATCAAGGGTTTTTTGATTTCCCGGTCGGTAAGTCCGAGAGCTTTAAATAGAGACCGGTGAGGTGCCCTGTCAACTCCGATTTTTACTGCATCACTGTTCATGGGATTGCTTCCTTTCCTGAAATTTTTTTGTCTTTAATCTATTGTTTGTCTTCCACCTATTAATATAATCATTTGGGTCTTGTCTGCGCGCCACATTCCGCTCTCGGCAGATAGCGCCCTCCATGGCGCTATCTGCCGCGCTCCGCATCCATGCTCCGCTTACGCTGGAACTGTGGCACACAGACCCAGCTATGAAGGTTTAAATGTCTAGTTATTTAAAGAACAGTTACTAGATAGGCTCTCCCTCTGTCTTGACATATTCGTGGAATTTAGCCAGCAGCTTTTTAAATACGGGTCCTGGTTTACCGTCCCCTATCTTTCTGGAATCCAGCGTAATAATCGGAATCAGCTCAGCCGCCGTACCGGTCAGGAAGCACTCATCAGCACTGTAGACATCAATCAGATGAAACAACTCTTCTTGAACGGTGATCCCTTCCTGGCGGGCTAAATCGATGACAGAATCACGGGTGACACCTTTTAAAATCCCGGCATAAACTGGAGGTGTGGTTATAACTCCGTCTTTGATAATAAAAATATTGTCGCCGGTGGCTTCACTGACATACCCTTCCTGATTCAACATCAATGCTTCCATCAGACCTGCCCTGTTGGCTTCAATCTTAGCCATAATGTTGTTCAAATAGTTTAGGGATTTGATTCTCGGGCTTAACGCATCCGAACTGTTCCGGCGGGTGGCAGCCGTAATGATCTCCATCCCATTTTCGTACATGCTCTGCGGATACAATGAAATATTCCCGGCAATACAAATAATTTCCGATTTAGGGCATTTCCTTGGGTCTAAACCCATATCTCCGACCCCTCTGGAAATAATCAAGCGGATATAAGCATCTGTAAGGCTGTTTTTTCTTACAGTTTCCACAACGATATCCATCATTTCCCGACGGCTTACCTCAACGTTTAACAGGATTGCATTAGCGGAGTCATACAGTCTGTCGATATGTTCCTTTAACTTGAACACCCGGCTATTATAGGCCCGGATCCCTTCAAATACACCGTCTCCATAAAGAAAGCCATGATCGAATACAGAGATTTTCGCCTCCTGGCTGTCAACAAATTTACCATCGCAATAGATAATCATGTGAATACTCCTTTCCGAAACTCAATTTTGATTTCAACACTATCTATATTGTAACGAAACACAATCAACATGTAAAATATACCTTAATAAAAAAAAACAGGGAGTCTAATTGCTACACTTCCTAAATGTGCATATTCGTATATGAGAAAAACTCTACGTCTTTCTGAAGTATCATTATCTTTTTAACACTGTGTTATAGCACATATAATTATTTTATCTAAGTGTATATGATACAGTTAACTGTGTCAATATATTTTAAATGTACTTTTGATCTGCATTGAACCGATCGAAAAATATCCTTGCCAATTCCAGGATAGCTTGATATAATGTCCACTGTACAGAAACATTTGTTCATTCAGAAGGGATAGGGAGGAAATATTATGAAGAAAATTGTAATTGGTTTACTGGGTTTTGGAACTGTCGGATCAGGTACAGCCGCCATACTGAAAAATAACCGGTATGACATCAGTACCCGTACCAACGCTGATATAACCATAAAAAAAGCTCTAGTCCATGATATCCATAAACCTCGGCCGGATTGCTACGGCATTGTTTTGACAGACGATCCTAGGGAGATCACAGATGATCCTGAAATTGACATTGTTGTCGAAGTGATGGGCGGTATTGAGCCAGCCCGTACGCTTATCCTGACTGCAATGGCAAACGGCAAAAATGTAGTGACTGCCAATAAAGACCTCTTAGCTCAAAACGGTGAAGAACTACTTGAAGCTGCGAAAAAGAACGGTCGGGATTTGTATTTTGAAGCCAGTGTTGCTGGCGGCATCCCGATTATCGCTGCCTTAAGACAATCCCTAACCGCCAACCAGATTTCCTCACTGCTTGGAATCATTAACGGTACGACCAATTATATTTTATCTGCTATGACCGAACAGGGACGCAATTTTGCTGATGTCCTGAAAGAAGCCCAGGAGCTCGGCTATGCCGAGGCTGATCCGGTCTCCGACGTAGAAGGGCTTGATGCTGCCCGCAAACTTGCGATTCTTTCTTCCCTGGCTTTTAATACGCGCGTGACGTTTAACGATGTTTATGCCGAAGGGATTTCTAACATTTCTCCGGAAGACATTCACTACGCGGATGAACTCGGCTGCGTGATTAAGTTGCTGGCCATTGCCAAAAATCAGGAAGAAGGGATCGAGGTCAGGGTACACCCCGCCCTGATTTCAAAAAAACATCCGCTGGCCAATATCAGCGGTGTGTACAACGCGATTTATGTCACCGGTGATGCTGTCGGAGAAACCATGTTTTACGGAAAAGGCGCCGGAGCTTTACCTACAGGCAGTTCCATTGTAGCCGACATTATCCAGATTATACGCAATATGTCCGCCGGATCCGAAGGACTCCTAAATTGCGGCTGTTACCGCAACTATCCGATTATCTCAACGGATGATTTTACAACAGCTTATTACATCCGGCTTAAAGTGAAAGACGAGCCGAAAGTCTTTGCAACATTGGCGTTATTCTTTGCTGAAGCCGGCATCAGCTTTAATTCTATCATCCAGAAACCGCGGCCGGATAAAAGCGCCGAAATCGCACTGGTGACCCACCCCTGCCGGGAAGGACAACTCCGTCAGGCCATCCAGTCCCTGAATTCCTACAGCAAACTGGATAAAATCTATAATGTTATTCGGTTGGAGACGAATGGAATTTGACCGGCTCCAACTTACATTCTAAGTAAGTTATCCAAGCTAGGACAACGTTTTTCAAATAAATAAGCAAGTATATGCAGCCCATAAATATTTAGGGCTGGTCTGGGTGTCACAATTCCGCTTGCGGCAGATAGCGTCCTCCATGGCACTAACAGCCGCGCTCCGCATCCATGCTCCGCTTGACGCTGGAACTTGTGGCACCCAGACCTAATATGGGGTATTGAGGTTCGAATAAAATTATTTGAGCAATGAATTTAAGAATGTTGTACCGACTGTTTACTTCCCTCAATAATTGTTATAGAATTTATTCGAATCAATGGCATAATCGTCGAAAAAATGGAGGAAAAGATGTTCCAAGTAAAAGTACCAGCAACTTCAGCAAATCTCGGACCAGGTTTTGACTGCATGGGACTGGCTTTAAGGCTATATAACTATATCCAGGCTGAAGAAAGTGAAACACTGGAGATTATCCTTAAAGGCACCTATACGAGCAATATTCCTGCAGATGAAACTAACCTCTTATGGAAAACAGCCTGCAGGCTGTGGCAGAAAATTGGTTTCCAGCCTAGGCCGTTAAAAATCATCCTGGAAAGCCATGTTCCGCCTGCCCGCGGACTGGGAAGCAGTTCCACCGCCGTCGTTGGCGGGCTGATCATCGCAAACGCGGTAGCCGGAAACCCCTTAAACAGGCTTCAATTGCTTGAAATTGCTTCTGAAATCGAAGGCCATCCGGATAATGTCTCGCCTGCTCTTTGCGGCGGGATCACCCTGACAGTCATGGATGAAAACAAGCTTATTCCGAGGACGCTGGCAAAGTCTCCAAAATTCAAAGCCGTCGTCGTGATCCCGGATATTCTGGTTGAAACTGAAAAAGCGCGCGGGATACTGCCTGCTTCTGTTTCCAGGACTGATGTGATCTTTAACGCTTCCCGCGTTGGACTTTTAGTTGATGCGTTTATTAATGAGGAATACGATTTATTGGCGGTTGCCACTCAGGATAGGATTCACCAAAATCAGCGGGCTTCTCTGATCTCCGGTATGCCTGAAGCTTTAAAATCTGCTGTTCGCGCTGGCGCGTACGGTGCGGCTCTGAGTGGTTCAGGACCGACTTTGATTGCTTTTTGCCCCTATGGAAAAGAAGATCAGATAGCCATGACGATGAAGAGCGTACTCCAGGAGAATGGTTTGCCTTCTGCAGCCCTGACCCTGGATATTGATTCTGAGGGAGCCGTGCTGACCGAAATTTGATTTTGAGGTAAGCCCTAAACAAGAGTAAATCAACCTATAAGATACTGTTGATAGTTTTATCTATTGGCAGTATTTTTTTACTTCGGACTTACGTCATGTACCCTAACCGCTCTTGACTATTTGCACCATCCTTGGTTTGTCGCTCCTTGCCCGGATAAAAATTTTGTCAAAGAGCATGACAAAATTCTTGCTATTGCTTTAAAATTTCTACATAATTAATCCTGAGGAGGATTTTTATGACTTTTGCAGAAAAATTAGATTTTTTAATGAATATTACGAAAACAAGCAATAGCGCTCTGGCTCAGCATATCTCCGTAGATGCGTCTTTGATCAGCCGTTTTCGGCGCGGAGAACGCCAGCCTTCCCGCAACGCCAACTACCTGAGGACAATGTCTTCCTATTTGGCGCAGCGCTGTACCAAAGCGTATCAAATTACTGCTGTATTTGAACAGCTCAACATGCTGCCGACGGCAGAATCTCAGATCGAGCAGTTTAAAGCCCTGATCCATCAGTGGCTTTCAGGTGAAATCGGCAATGACACCGAAACAGTCAGCGAATTTTTAAACGAACTGTCCAATTTCAAGTTCAAAAATCTGTCCCTACCGGAAAGCAATGAGGAACCAGAACTTGCCATGGAGCTGAAGATGGATGGTGCCGTCTTCTTTGGTGAGGAAGGTAAACGGGAAGCTGTGAGTACATTTCTGACCATGCTGCTGTCCGGCAAGATTTCCCAAACACTTCTTTTATACAGTGACGAGCGGATAGACTGGTTAACTGGGGATTATTCCTTTGCAAAGAAATGGGCTGCATTGCTTAGAAAGGCGATTATAGCCGGAAATAGGATCAAAATCATCCACACGGTCAGCAGGGATTTGGATGAAATGCTCTCGGCAATCACTCAGTGGATGCCCATCTATATGACCGGAGCTGTGGAACCCTATTATTGCCCAAGAAAACGGGATGGGATTTTCGGTCGGACTTTGTTCATTGCCCCCCTGACCGCCGCCTTAACTTCAACTTCTGTAGAAAACAAGACAGCGAATGCCGCTAATTTTCTGGTGACAGATAAAAAAACGGTCAGCGCTCTGACCGATGAATTCGACGATTATCTGTCCATCTGCCGTCCGCTGATGAACATCTATACCCCGGGAAGTCAACAGGAATATCAGAAAAAGTATTCACTGGCACTGACCCATTTTGATAGCACGGAAGCTGATACAATCCTGAAAACCGAATCACTTTCCATGGTAACCATGCCTTCTGCAACCTTCGAACATATTTTGACCCGGATCGGCAGCACGGAAAAAAGAAACATCCTGTCCTACCATAAAAGCCGGACCAGAACTTTTGAAAAAAACCTTCTCCAACATCAGTACTATGAAATTGCGGCTCTCCCGGATCCTGTCCGTATGAAAAAAGGTGAACTGCGTATCGGTTTCTCTTCCTTCATCATCCACGATCAGGAACTATATTATACGCTGGAAGAATACACGGCTCATCTCCAGCACCTTATCTTTCTACTCGAAAACTATGAGAATTATCATCTGCGTCTTGTTTCCAAGGAAGAAAAGAAGGACTATTTGATTTATGCCAAAGATGCGGTCGGCGTGATGATTGCGAAGACCTCCCTGCCTTTTGTTGTGTTTGAAGTCAATGAAAGCAATATGACCTCGGCTTTTTGGGACTCTCTCCACAGTGTTGCAGTCAAACAAAAAAGCAAAAACGACAGACAGCTTACGATTACTAAATTAAAAGCATTTATTCTCGCCCTCCAGAATGTTGAGTAGCATAAAGGGCCAAATATTTTTCATAACTTCTGTAGACTTTCTCGACATATTCCCTGGTCTCTGTAATTGGAATTTTCTCCATACGGTACGCATTCGGGTCCTTCGTCCAATCATCCAGCCAGCTTTGCACCCTACCGATCCCGGCGTTATAAGCCGCCAGGGTAAGAACCGTATTGCCGGAAAACTCCTTATTCAAAGAAGCAAGGTACCAAGTGCCGTAACGAATATTGGTTTCCGGATCAAGTAAGTCAACCTTTGCGTAATCTTCATTGAGCCAGACAGCTATCTCTTTCGCTGTCCCCGGCATCAGCTGCATCAATCCGACCGCCCCTTTGGACGATTTTGATTTGGTGATGAACCTGCTTTCTTCCCTGATTACGGCAATCACCAGCAATGGATCTATTCCATACTTGGCGGCATATTTTTCAACCGTCTGCTTGTATGGAAAAGGGTACATCATTCTGCCGACAAAATTTGACTGGTATACAGCCAGAATCATAAGCAATAAAAAAATAATTGTTATGGTCTTAACAATTTTCCTCTTTGCGATAAACAAAACGCACCCATCCTATTTCATATATTCTAATATCTTGTTAACCCTTAAATGATAACATCATTTTTTTATTATCTTTTGATTATCCGTATGTTCATCTAAGCGGAGATATGATTTAATTCTGAAACATTATATACGACAACGCTGCTTCAAGGCAAGTCGAAGTCTTTCCAAATCATTTCAAGTTGTTTTTCAGTTTCTCTCCAGTCCCTGGAATTATCAATGACCCGGTGGGCTTTCTTTTTTTTGTCCTCAAGCGGCATTTGCGCGGCTAGCCGTCGCTCGGCCTCTTCCCTGGTCAAGCTACTTCGTTCCATCAGCCTGGTGATTTGTATTTCAGCAGGGACATAAACGACCCAAACCTCGTCGACAAATTTTCCCCATCCCGTCTCCAGAAGCAACGGAATATCCAGGATAATCAGCTTTTCACCTTGGATCTCTACTTTCAGGCATTGATCCTGCATCTGCTGCCAGATCAAAGGGTGAACAAGTCTCTCAAGCCTTTGCCTGGCCTCTGGATCGGCAAATATGATTTTTCCCAGCTCCGCCCGGTCAATCTTTCCATCTAGGACGCATTCAGATCCAAACTCTTTGCCGATCAAAGGGATTAACGCCCCGTCATACAACCTATGAACTGCGTCATCCGCGTTAAAGACCGGGATGCCCTTCTGCGCAAACCAGTCGGCAACACGCGTCTTGCCGCTCGCTATTCCTCCTGTAAGTCCAATTTTGATCATGTTTAACCTCAAATTATTTTTAATGACCCGATGAGTATCAGGACAATCCCCGGCAGATACCTGACTCTGGCCAACACGCTCGCCGGAAGTCTGCCTGTCAATACCTGACCAGTAAAGATCATCAGAATCTGCATCAATGTCACCATCCCGATGACATACCAGAGAATTCCTGTCAGCGCAGCGGCTACGCCCGAAGCAAACGCATCCAGGGACAATGCCACGCCCAGAAGCAGACTTTCATTCAGTGTAATGACTCCGGAGCCGTCAATGTCTGCCGCATCAGGTGTCTTCAGAACCTGAATGACCAGACCGAAGAAATTTAAATGAATACTGAACAAAGTACGATATGGATTGTCATCTATCTGCCCAGCTGCAGCTGTCATTACCGGTACAGCTTCGGGAAGTTCCGCTCTGTTTCTCAAAGTCTGAATCAACTGATACAAGCCGATTGCAATAAGAACGACTGCTCCCAGAATACCGGGATGGATCACCGTAAGCTGAGACGTGATCAGATGTCCGCAGTACATGGAGACTGTCATAGCGAGTGTCGTACAAAAACCAATGATCATCATGGAACTAAGCGGGATCCGAATCCTCTTCAGACCGTAGGCCATCCCTACCCCTAAACCGTCAAGACTCAAAGCCAAAGCAAGGATCATTGCCATTCCCATATTCTTTTACCCCTTAAGTATTTCCTTCGGGATAATATATGGCTGTAACCTCGTTTTGGTGTGCCGCGCTGGCTCATCTGTGGTCGTCGGTCTGTCAGTTTTTTCGTACTAATCCTGGTAAGCCAGCCACTCCTCCATCAGATGATCGAGCTCTGTCTGCACTTTCTCATACGACTGGTGAAGTGACAATGTCAGTTCATAATCACTGGCTGCGGCATCGAGCTTATCCTCAATTTCTTGAAGTAATAATTCTGTTTCCGCAATTTTTTCCTCAATTTGTTTGATCTTTTTTTCTATCCGTTTGGTATTCTTGGACTCTTCCCTGTAATCTCTGGCCTTTTGAATCTCTTCATTTTTACAGATCTGATCTTGGGCGGCTTGAGCAGATTCTGTTTCTTCATCTTCACGCTTCTCGCTCATTTCACGATAGGCCGTGTAGTCTCCCTCAAATACCTTCAGACCATTCACTGTCAGCAATGCAATCTTATTGACGATTCGGTTCAGAAAGTACCGGTCATGGGATACGGTCAAAATTGTCCCATTGTAATCCTGCAACACTTCCTCCAGGACTTCTCTCGTCTCCATATCGAGATGGTTGGTCGGCTCATCAAGCAAAAGCAGGTTCCCCTGATTCAGAAAAAGCTTGCAAAGTGCCAGCCTGCTTTTCTCTCCCCCGCTTAAACCAGCAACAGGTTTGAATACATCCTCTCCCCGGAAGCCAAAACGGGCTAAAACATTGCGTATTTCCGGATCGTCAAGCGTTGAAGAATAACGGATTTCGTCCATGACAATTTCCCTTAAGCCAATATTCTCATGCTCCTGGGAATAGTAGCTGACGGAAACATTCGCCCCGGTTCGGATCGTACCGTTATACGGGATTTGTCCTGTAACAGCTCTTAACAGCGTCGTCTTTCCAATCCCGTTTCTGCCGAGCAGGGCAATCTTATCACCCCGGCGCAATTCCAAACCTACATGTTCAAATATGGTCTTCTGCCCGTACTTAACGGCCAGATCGTCTATTTCGAGAACCCGGTCACCTGAGCGGGTTTTGGCCTGGAGGCTTATGTTGAGTTTTTTCGAATCTTTCGGCGCATTCACCGGTGTAATTCTTTTCAGCATGGATTCCCTGCCCCGGGCTTGTTTAGCTTTGATTCCGGCGCCATGACGCCGGATATACTCCTCCAGGTCCGCAATTTTTTTATTGATCCGTTCCGCTTCTCTGGTCAGCGATATTTTTTCAATATTCCGCTGCAATTCAAATTCCGAATAATTGCCGTTATAAGCTTTCAGGAACCTATCCTCAATCAGGAAGGTGCTGTCCACGACCCTGTCCAGGAAGTACCTGTCATGGGAAACGACAAGCACAGCTCCAGCATAATCGCCCAGGTAATTTTCGAGCCATTCCAGTGCTTCAATATCAAGATGGTTCGTAGGCTCGTCAAGAATCAGAACGTCCGGATCACGCAGCAGAAGCTTGCCAAGCGCCAGACGCGTTTTCTGACCACCGCTTAAATGATTAGCTTCAGTCGTCTGATGCCGGTCCATCCCGAGTCCGGTCAGGATCTTGCGGATCCTGGCTTCGAGCGCATAACCACCCGCCCTTTCATATTGTTCCGTAAGCAGACTGTACCTTTCGAGCGTCTTCTCGTCGGCCTGTTCCGCCATTTTATTTTCCAGGGATCTGAGATTGTCCCGCAGATCAAGAATATCTTGACGTTCAGCCAGCATCAGCTCAAATACTGTACCGTGTTCTGCTGTGGCTGCAGTCGTCTGCGGCAGATAACCGACAGTACCCTGCCAGTTGATATCTCCGCTTTCATGAGCAATCTCTCCCATGACAGCCCTGATCAGTGTTGTTTTACCTGCCCCATTGGCTCCGACCAGGCCGGCTTTTTGACCCTTTTCCAAACGCAGCGTTATATGATCCAGCAGGGTGCTCCCTGCTACCTCAATTTTAAGTCCATTGCAATAAAGTATGCTCATCCTTCTGTGAAATACTCCTCTTGGATTCTTTCTTCCTGCATTAAAAGTTATGCCTTCTTCAAAACGGATTTCATCTATCTCTGGCAGTTTGGACAATACACCGTTGTCCTTCCGACTACTTTGATTTTAGCCAATTGACCTCCGCAATATTTACACTCCTGACCGCTGCGTCCGTAAACCATCAGATTTTCCTGAAATGCACCCTTCTTGCCGTCTGCATCACGATAATCACGAAATGATGTTCCGCCAGCTGTGATTCCTTCCTGCAGAACCTCACAGATCGCATCGTAAAGCAGAATAATCTCCGACACCTTTAACGAAACCGTATTCCTATCCGGCAAAATGCCTGCGCGGAACAATGCCTCGTCCGCATAAATATTTCCGATACCGGCTACGACGGTCTGATCCAGCAGCGCAGCCTTGATCGTACTCTTTTTCCTGGCGAGACGCATCCCGAGCTGATCAAATGTAAATGACTCGTCCAGCGGTTCCGGCCCAAGTTTAGCCAAACAAGCGGCGTTACAGGACATTTGAAAAGGCACCAGCTGTATTCTGCCAAATTTCCGGATATCGGAGTAATGAAGTTCTCCCTGATCGAGCCTAAACAGGACATGCGTATGTTTATCTGGCTCGTGCAGCTCAGGATAATAGATCAAACGTCCGGTCATCCTGAAATGAATGATCATCGTAAGGCCGTGACTCAGGTTCATGAGCAGATACTTGCCGCGTCTGTCAAGGCTTTCAATCGTCCGGTTCCTGACCAAAGCGCTGAAATCCTCATCCGCCAGAGAAACTGCTGCCGGAGGCCATCGGACTTCGACATCTTCAATTGTCTTTCCCAGAATCCTTGCAGCCAGGGACAGCCGGATACTTTCTACTTCGGGCAGTTCAGGCATCAGATCGACCTCCTAAAACAACAGCGCACCCACCTGATAAGGGACCATATCATACCAGTTACTTCCGACTTTGCAGTCTACCAGCAATGGAACAGAAATCGAGAAAGCCTGCTCCATCTCTTTCTTGACAATTGCTGCGACCTTTGGAAGCGCTGACGGTTCGACCTGGACTACCAGTTCGTCGTGAACCTGAAGTAAAATTTCTGCCTGCAGGCCCTCAAGCGCTTCAGCTACTTTGATCATCGCAATTTTCATAATATCAGCCGCACTTCCCTGGATCGGCGTATTCTTGGCGATCCGTTCGCCAAACTGCCGCGTCATTCTGTTTGGATGAGACAATTCGGGGATTTTCCGCAGCCGGTTCAGCAGCGTACGAACCTCTCCCTTTTCTTTGGCTTCAATGACAGTATCTTCGAGATACCGGTGAACACCGTTGTATCTTTCAAAATACTGGCTGATATAGTATTTTGCTTCTTTTCTGGAAATGGTCAGATCGCGGGCCAGTCCAAAGTCCGTCAGACCATACATTAAACCAAAGTTAACCGCTTTGGCCTTGCGCCGCATATCTGAATTGACTTCGTTCAGCGCTACGTCAAACACCTCGGCAGCTGTACGTCTGTGCACGTCTTCCCCGACCAGGAAAGACTCACAAAGTATCGGATCTTTCGAATAATGCGCTAAAATTCTTAATTCGATCTGAGAATAATCCGCGGATAACAAAAGCCAGTCTTCCTGAGTTGCCTGGAAGACCTTCCTAAGTCTCCGGCCTTCTTCCAGACGGATTGGAATATTTTGCAGATTCGGTTCGGTACTGGAAAGTCTGCCGGTAGCTGTAACCGTCTGCTGAAACGTGGTATGAATTTTGCCGTCACAGCACTGAGCCAGCAGGCCCTTGACATAGGTGGAATTCAGTTTGACCAGCTGCCGGTATTCCAGTAGTTTTTCCACGACAGCGTGCTCCGTCCGTAATTCTTCCAGCGTTTCCGCATCCGTTGAATAACCCGTTTTGGTTTTTTTGAGTGGCGGGAGCCCTAAATTCTCAAATAGAATCCTGCCAAGCTGCTGCGGCGAATTGATGTTAAAGCTTTCACCGGCCAGATTATAAATCTCGCTTTCTAATCGGCTGATCTTAACCTCAAGTTCCTGACCATATTCCTGGAGTTTTTCCTTGTCCAGTGCAATGCCGGTCTTTTCCATCCTGGCCAGTATGAGGCTTAGAGGCTCTTCAACCTCATGCAAGAGCTTTTCAAGATCGTCTTCCGCCAGCTTTTCCATATAGGAAGCGGCAAGTTTCCGTAGCAGAGCTGCTTCCCGTGTCGGCGTATTCGAAAACAGATCCGTCACATAATCCCCCAGCAATTCGGAAGCGCTGTAATTGGACCGGTTCGGGTTTAACAGATAAGCGGCCAGGCTTAAATCCAAATCAACGCCGGCAAATATCTTATTCTCATTCAGTAGCAGTGAATACAGCCCCTTGCTGTCTGCAAGCACTTTGCGGACACCGTCGTCAGCCAGGATTTCTTCCCAGAGACGCAACACACTTGGAGCAGCATCATACCGATTCAACGAATACGTATGATGTTCATCACAGATCCCCATTTCAGTCCAGAGCCCCTGATGAATATTCCTTCCCTCAAAACGATAACTGAGTGCGAGGACCGGTTTCTGCTCAAGCCAGGTATTCAGCAGCTCCAGCCATCCTTCTCCGTCCATGTTCTTTTCTTGCTGGACAGTATCAATGGTCTCTGCCTTGTGATCTTTCATGCCGCCTTTATTCTGATCTATATTCGGCTCTCCATCTAAATCTTTAATCAAATCTCCATATCGGTCATTCGTTAAATCTGGCTTAGAAGCAGCTATCTCGTGAGTTTTAATCTCCTGATTTCTGTTACCTGATGCTTTTTGCTTCTTGCCTTTTTCAACCATTTGCTCAGGCCCCCTTACCGCAGCGAGGCTCTGTTCAAACAGCGACGCAACTTTATATAAGCTGTAGCTATGGAGGATCTTTCTGCAGGCATCTTTGTCCGGCTCCGTCCATTTTAAGTCGTCAAGAGAAAACGCGACCGGCACATCGTGAATCATTGCTGCGAGCTTTTTGCTTAAGAGTGCCTGATCAGCGTATTGATTCAGCAGTTCCTTTAATTTATTGCCTTTGACCTCATCCTTGTTCTGCAGCACATTTTCGACGGACCCGTATTCGTGAAGCAGTTTCAGTGCTGTCTTTTCCCCCACACCGGGAATCCCGGGGATATTGTCCGAAACGTCCCCCATCAGGCCTTTCAGATCAATAATCTGGGCAGGCTTCAGCAAATATCTTTCTTCCAGCCGTTGTTCGTTATAACACTCAACTTCTGAAATCCCTTTCATTGTCAGCAGCACAGAGCTATGCGGTGAAATCAACTGAAGAGCGTCCCTGTCTCCGGTAAAGATTAAAACTTCTATTTGCTGGGCAATCGCCTGATCATTTACTGTCGCTATGATATCATCCGCTTCGTAACCTTCCATTTCCAAAATCGGAACGGCCATCACGCGCAGAATCTCTTTCAGATAATTAAACTGTGGACGCAAGGTCTCCGGAGTTTCTTTCCGGTGGGCTTTGTAGCCTTCAAACTGCTCGATGCGGATCGTTGCTTTCGTCTTGTCAAAAGCAACGACCCAATAGTCAGGTTTCTGCTCTTTCTGGAGCCTGAACAGCATGGTTAAAAAACCGTGTACAGCATTCGTCGGAAGCCCTTCGTTGGAAGTAAGTGGTGGAAGCGCATAGAAAGCTCTATTTATAAGACTGTTACCGTCTAAGATCAGCATTCGGGGCATTGTAAAACTCCTTTCAAGAACGTTTCTTCAGAATCTACCTCGGAATCATTCGTCAAAAACAATTCGTTTGAATATACCTTTCTATATCATAACCTTTTCTGGAATCAAGTACAACAAGTACACAGCGCAGAAAAATAAACGGCTGCATTGCTGCTAGCCGTTTATATCCGCTAATTTCATTCGTTCATCATCTATAGAATGCACCATCTAATACTCTTTCTTTTTAAGGCATTCTGTTATAGACAATAGGCTTAAAGGATAATTTTGACTTCTTTTTTCCTTCTAATGATACAGGAGTTTCGTTAGGCTCGCTTTCATATTCCGTCTCGAGATTGGATTCCAGTTCAGTTATGTCCTCTTGTTGACCATGATTCTGGCTCTTCCCTATAAACTTTGCTCCCTGTTCAATCTGAAGCAATTTTGTTTTTATATCACCGTAGACTACAGCAGTTGAAGCAATCTCCAATAAATTCTCAGCTGTGATATTTCCATGTACTTCTCCCTGTATCCGAGCGTTTACGGCAAAAACCTCCGCTGTGACTTTTCCGTGCGGACCTACAATCAGATTTCCTTTTGTTTCAATCGTACCTTCCAGCTCCCCGTCAATCACCACATTGACTCTGGAACTGATTTTTCCTGTTATTTTGCATTCTTTGGCAACATACATATCGTTATCTGTTTTTTTACCAAATTCAACGATTTCCATCTTATTCCCTTTCACTTTCCATTATTAAACAGTATATAAATCAAGGATATGCCAAATAATGCTATTTTCCCATAGGCCAAAGGTCCTATATTCATAGGACCTTTGTAGGATATTTCAGGAATAGCTAATGCGTTTATTTATTATCTTCTTTACTATTCGGATCGCAAATCCTTTTCCCTGATTTCAACCCTGCGGATTTTTCCGCTGATCGTTTTGGGGAGCTCGTTCACAAACTCGATGACTCTCGGATATTTATACGGCGCAGTTACCTTTTTGACATGATCCTGCAATTCCTTCATCATGGCTTCCGAGGGTTCATAACCCTTGTTCAGTACGATCGTCGCTTTGACGTTAAATCCTCTGATTGGGTCTGGTACACCCGTAACAGCTGATTCCAAAACTGCGGGATGCTCCGCCAGAGCCGACTCAACTTCAAAGGGTCCGATGCGGTAGCCTGATGATTTAATAATGTCGTCATTCCTGCCGATATACCACAGGAAACCAAGCTCATCACGGTAGGCAAGATCGCCGGTATGGTACAGGCCGTCATGCCAGGAACGCTGCGTATTCGCTTCATCCCGGTAATAGCCCATGAAAAGGCCTTTCGTCTTGGTCTCGTAATCCGGAGCTTTAATGCAAATTTCCCCGGTGACCCCAGGGTCAACCTCTTTGCCGTCTTCATCCGTAATCACCATCTGATACCCCGGTGTGGGCATCCCCATCGAACCCGGTCGTGGCTGCACCCATGGATACAGGATTGAGCAGCAAACGGTTGTTTCCGACTGCCCAAAGCCTTCAAAGATACGCAGTCCGGTAGCCTGCCGCCATTGATTGAATACTTCCGGATTTAAGGCCTCTCCTGCAGTGCAACAGTGTTTGAGTGAAGAAAGATTGTAGCTTTTCACATCTTCCCGCAGCATAAAGCGGTACATGGTCGGTGGTGCACAGAAAGTCGTTATCTGGTACTTTTCCAGTTTTTGCAGAATATCCGCACCATTGAAGGTGTCAAAATCATACGTAAAAATCGCTGACTCCCCTAACCACTGGCCATACATTTTACCCCAGAGAGATTTCAGCCAGCCGGTGTCGGAAATTGTGAAATGCAGACCGCCAGGCTCTACTCTGTGCCAAAAAATGCCAGTCATAGTATGTCCCAAGGGATAAGCATGGTCATGCGAGACCATCTTGGGGTAGCCGGTCGTTCCGGAGGAAAAGGCCATAATCAACATATCCGTGACTTTGGTCGCTTCTTCGCCGGTAGGGCGTTGCCATTGGTCAGACGCAGCTTCAATCCCGGCTTCAAAATCGAGCCAGCCTTCTCCTGCATCCTTATGTTTGGTAACCGCTTTCATTTGAACCGTTTTGCATTCCGGAGCAGCCTCGTCAAAATGCCGAGTACAATCACCGTCTGCTGTAATCACGGCCATCTTGATACCTGCCGCCTGGCAGCGATAGATATAATCTTTTGCCGTCAGCAGGTTCGTGGCCTGAACAGCCACTGCACCAATTTTATGCAGAGCCATCATCGCATACCAAAACAAATAGCTTCTTTTTAAAACCAGAAGGACAAGATCTCCTTTTTTAATGCCAAGTGACTTAAAATAGTTCGCTGTTTTATCAGACCAGCGCTTCATTTCAGCAAACGTGATCCTTTTTTCTTCACCGCTATTGCCTACCCAGAGCATCGCCAGCTGATCCGGCTTCTCCTCAGCTAACTTGTCAAGGACATCGTAGGCAAAGTTAAAATCATCCGGACAGGTCACCTTAAAATTTTTATATAAATCCTCCAGCGTGACATAGTCGTCGCGGTGTCTGCCAATATATTTCTCATACATGATCATATGTGCGCGTCCTCCTTTATTTCATGACGATGGCCAGGAATTTTGCCGGAACATCACCATGAGCCTTCATCGCGTGGGGAACGGACGAATCAAAGTAAACGCTGTCACCTTCACCGAGCTCGTAAACCATCTCACCGATAAAAAAATCCATGGATCCTGAAACCAAGTAATTGAATTCTTGCCCGTCATGGGAATGACGTTCCGGTATCGCATTGTTCGGCTCTACTGTCACCATAAACGGTTCAGCTTTCTTATTACGGAATGTAAATGCCAGGTGCTTGTAATTGTACGCTTTTCGGCGGTTGATCTCATACCCCCCGCCGGCTCTGACCACACAGCAGGTGGACAGCTTTGGCGACTCGCCGCTGATGATATCCAGGACATCTACTCCTAAAATACCCGCGACATTGTATAGAAAACTAAACGAAAAGTCTTTTTCTCCTGCTTCATACTGAAGATAATCCGCCACCGGAACATCAAGTTCCTCAGCAATTTTCTCTGACGTGAAGCCTGTAGACTCGCGCAGCATCAAGAGACGTGCGCCCATATCCTTTAGTTGATCGGTCAAGTTAATGGCACCTCCTTATAATCTGCTTGTTTTAAAATAATTGCCGAATCGTACTACTATACTATAACACTATGTTTCAATAGTATCATGCTGTAATACAATACGGCAATACTTTTGCGATACTTTTTTAAATACTTACGTCAAAACGAGAACACTTTCGTTAAAAATGATACCCTATTTCTATCGCTTCGATGTTGGATGCCAGAAGATCTTTCTTTCTCTCCGGAATGGACTTGGATACGGCTTTATTCAGCATCTCCAGATCAAAAATACCGGCTTCCTTGGCAATTTTCCCAACCATGACCATATTTGCAAGTCCTTTCAGACCGGCATCTTCAGCCAGCTTCGTTGCCGGAATATAAAAGGTCTGGACATCGGTACGCTGTACCTGAATGGAGATCAGTGAAGAATCAACAATGATTGTCCCGTTTTTCTGGACGTCACTTTCAAATTTTTCGAGGGACGGCTGGTTCATTGCAACCAACATCCCGGGATAGGTAATAATCGGTGATCCGATCGGCGTATCACTAACAATCACGTTGATATTAGCTGTGCCGCCGCGCATCTCCGGCCCATAGGACGGAAGCCAGCTGACTTCCTTGCCTGTGAGCAGCCCGGCATAGACAAGGATTTTGCCGGCAAACAGCACACCCTGTCCGCCAAACCCTGCAATCATAAGTTCAAGTGTCGTGCTCATTAGAAAACCTCCTTATCCTTATAGACACCCAGCGGGTAGTAAGGAATCAGGTTCTCCCGCAGCCAGGTGAGCGCTTCAACAGGCTCAAGACCCCAGTTGGTCGAGCAGGTCGACAGAACCTCGACAATCGTAAAGCCTTTCCCGGCCACCTGATATTCAAAAGCCTTTTTGATTGCCTTTTTAGCGTTAATCACATTTTTAACACTGTCAACAGATACGCGTTCCGCATAGGCCGTTCCGTCAACCGTGGAAAGCGTTTCGCAGATTTTGAGGGGGAAACCTGCGTACTTTGGATCTCTTCCGTAAGGAGAGGTCTGCGTGATCTGACCTGGGATGGTCGTAGGGGCCATTTGTCCGCCGGTCATGCCGTAGATAGCATTGTTGACAAAGATAATGGTGATATTCTCACCTCGGGCCGCTGCATGAATGGTCTCAGCCGTCCCAATAGCCGCAAGGTCTCCATCACCCTGGTACGTAAAGACGATATTGGCCGGATTGGCGCGCTTAAGGCCTGTCGCAACTGCCGGAGCCCGGCCGTGCGCTGCCTGCGCCATATCACATTCAAAATAGTTATAAGCAAGCACAGCGCAGCCAACAGGGGCGACACCGACTGTTTTTCCGGTAAGATCAAGTTCGTCAAGAACCTCTGCCACCAGCCTGTGAATAATCCCGTGGGTACAGCCGGGGCAATAGTGACTGGATACATCTGAAAGTGCTTTCGGTCTTTGAAAAACGATTTCCATCATTAGCTCCTTTCCGCCTGCGCAGCGTTTTCTATGGCTTCCAATACAGACTCGGGAGTCGGAACCATACCGCCGGTACGGCTGCAGAGATGAACCGGACGACTGCAGCGAATGCTCAGTTCTACGTCCTGAATCATTTGTCCCATACTCATTTCGACCACCACAAAAGCCTTTGCTTTTTCCGCTGCGGCTTTCAGTTGATTTTTCGGGAACGGCCACAGCGTCACCGGACGAATCAGCCCTGCTTTAATACCCCTTTGACGGGCTTCGTTGATTGCATTTCGGGCAATTCTCGCGCAGATGCCGTAAGCAACAATGATCACTTCCGCGTCTTCGGTCAGATAATTGTCTGTTCTGGCAATTTTCTCAACGTCCGCATATTTTTCGAAACGTTTCAGGTTAAGCATCTCGAGCTCTTCGGCTTCGAGATAAAGCGAATTGATAATATTTCTTTTCCTTTGACCTTTTGTTCCGGTCAGCGCCCAATCCTTGGTAACGGTCGAAGCCGCTTCTCCGCGGCTGATGTCTACAGGCTCCATCACCTGTCCGAGCATCCCGTCGCCTAAGATCATCGTAGTCATCCGGTAACGGTCAGCCAGTTCAAAAGCTTCTACCGTCAGGTCAAACATCTCCTGAACCGTATTCGGTGCGAGCACGATCATGTGAAAATCCCCGTGACCGGAAGAACGCGTTGCCTGAAAATAGTCAGACTGGGACGGACGGATTCCGCCAAGTCCAGGACCGCCGCGCTGGATATTCACCAGCACAGCTGGCAGATCACTTCCTGCCATATAGGACAAGCCTTCACTTTTCAGGGAAATTCCCGGGCTTGATGAAGATGTCATCGCACGGACTCCCGCTGAGGATGCTCCGTAAACCATGTTAATGGCCGCAATTTCACTTTCCGCCTGTAAATAGGTTCCCCCGATTTTCGGCATACGTTTAGCCATATACGCTGCAACCTCAGTCTGAGGCGTTATCGGATATCCGAAGAAATGACGGCAGCCAGCCATAATCGCTGCTTCGGCAATTGCTTCGTTTCCCTTCATTAATACTTTTTCCGCCATTTTCTTTAATTCACCTCTTTTTCAATCTGAATACAAACATCTGGACACATAATCGCACAGAACCCACAGGCAGTGCACGCTTGCTGATCGGTCATTTCCGCAGGATGAAATCCTTTGCTGTTAAGGGCTTCGGGCGAAAGCCTGAGCAGTTTCTTAGGACAAGCGTTTACACAAAGAGAGCAGCCTTTGCACCTGTCTGCCTCGATTGTTAGTTTCGTCACTTTTGCCATTCATACTCCTCCAAATCTATTGGAAATATATTTTGAATATTACTTGCCAGTCCCGGTGCCAGACTTCTCTGCACGGTTGTCATCACAATCGGCAGTCCCGTTCTTTCAGAAATTTGCTCTGCGTAAGGAAGTGAATCCATAACATCGGAGGCGGTAGTAGCATTACCCAGGTTGGAATTATTAATAATTCCGGAAAATTCGATTCGCGCTGCCGCTTCAATTTCATATTTAATTTTAATCGTTGCTTCAGCATCACGGCTTAAAGGCCGGTACATATTCACAACAATGTAGGCAGCAGCATCTGTACGGTGAAGCTGTTCGTAATAGCGGCCGAGAGCATAGGCTCCTCTGTCATCACCGCCAACGTCAATCACCGCATAGGCATCGCGTTCGTCAAATATCGCATTGATTTCTCCCGGAACAGCAGGAATATCAACATTCGAGTTCGCATAATCCGAGGAAATCAGCTTAATCTCTGACCTTTTCAGCATCTGCGCGCTGTCTTTCGTTCTAAAATAAGGGTTAACAATATCCAGATCGGCAATAATGACTTTCTGATGACTTTTTTTCAGCCACAAGGCGTAGTTAACAGCGACACTCGTTTTGCCGCTACCATAGTGACCGGCAAAAATAGTAACCCTTGCACTCTGCACACGAGACCTCCTAAAGTGAGAATGATAAGACAATTAAAATTAATAATACCATTAATTCACGTTTGATATCAACTTCAATACATATTTAATACTGAATGTTTGGCTTATTTAATGGTTGCTTCGTTGTTTTATAATCCAAATAAATCCTTTAATTCCAGCGCGACATCGGTATCCATATAGGTCAGCATCGCGAGCTTTAGATCACTTTTTTCTTCCGCGGTAAGCTTGTTGTATTCTAAAATAACCCTGCCGGCCTGATCGCGATAAGGTGAGGAAGGATTTTGGATCAGATTATTGACAACCGTCATCATGGATCCGACGATTTGTTTTTCCTGCGCTGTTTTCACATTTGTATAGACGGTCCCTAACTGACTGTAAACAGTACGTAGCAGTGCTTTTGTCGCTTCTGAATTAATTTGAGAGCTACTTCCTCCTTGACCGGATGAATTCGCACCTCCAGCAGTACTTTTGCTGTTCGAAGCCTTTTCATCTTTCTTCACTTCGAATGTCATTTTGTCAGGTTTTACCGAAAATGCTATGATCTCAAAAGGAAAAATTTCATCTGTCAAAATAAGGGTGTGGCCTTCAAGGGTAATTCCTTTATCGGCTATCGCCCTGATCTTGCTGATTTTATTGAGGACCAAGCCTTTAGGCAGTGATATTTTGCCTATTTTAAACTTTTCCGGTATATAGACTATGCTCCCGTCACTGTAAAACAGATACCCTTCGGAATACAACTGAAATTTGATTTTTTGCCCAATTTTTCCCCCAATAAATATCTCAATCTTGTTTTTCCCAAGCTTGGAGGCAAGCTGTGTAAAATACGGAACTGACTGCAGTTTCTTTTCGCAATAAAAAGCCATTGCGCTGTTGATCTCATCTTGACTAAATTCAATTGTCCCGCCCTGTTTTTTGATATTCTTCACCTTATCTGCCATTTCTGTCACTGAGACAGTCTGGTAGGCAGGCTCATCTTCTGACCATAAAGCCATAACCGCCGAGATAATCATCACAAACACAATAAGACAGGCAATGCTGACTCCTAAAACTTTTTTTGATAAAAATTTTAGTCCGAACAAAAAAACACTCCCTCTCAGCTCTTACTGCCAGACAGTATAACCTGAAGCGTATTGCACCAGATCTCTAACTTTATACCGACATCTATGTTAAGAATACCATAAGAACGATTCGATTACATCCATCGTTCCACAATACATCATGGTCCGATAAACAGCAAATACGGGTGTTTAGATTCAAATCCGAATCATAACCACCCGTATTCGTCAATTGTCAATTGCGAATTTTTCACCTTTTAATATGTTGTCGTTTTACACTGAAACCAATGTAAAACCTGCCAATTTACTTGCAGTTTTCTAAATTCTTTAAAACAATAGAACCCAAAAAACTTAAAGTAATTGTGAGGGTTACAAAAAGGCACGCAATTAATTCTTTGGACCAAATAAATAAATGGAAAAGTATTCTTCTCCATCTTTTTCAATCCTATACATTGCTTTTTTCTGTTTCGAAGGCATTTTCACAATATTAAAATTATTTGTTATAAAATACCCGAAACCGAGCTCATTCATTGGGAAGTATAATATCCCGTTGTCATCTTTAATTGGTTTAAACGTATCATAAGAAATCTGCTGGATCTTTATGCCATCCGAAGCCTGTTCTGAAAATATAAGCTGGCAGTGTTGATACATCTCAAAGTCATGATACAGTTCAGCAAATTGGTTTTCCATTTCAATCCCCCCTTTCCGGTTTTATTACTTCGCTATGAAGATTTCTTTTCCTGCTAAAAACTCAAAATTTAGCTGATATCCTAAATTTTATACAGGCATATACATGTTTAAAGCATTTCTTGACTCATTTTGCAATCTCCTTAATGACTATATCGTACACGTCTGAGAATAAATTACTTTAGTATATTCGCTATAAAAACCAAACAACCGCTGAATAAGCCATTATTTTTTCTCAGTAAAAAGGCAAAAAAATAAAAAGGCCCTTAAGCCTTGATATTACTTGGTGCCGAAGGCCGGGGTCGAACCGGCACATCCTCACAGATATCGGTTTTTGAGACCGACGCGTCTGCCAATTCCGCCACTTCGGCACGCCTTACTTTTGCTATTTTATAGTATCAGCGTCAAAAACGCAAGTACATCGCCATTTTTTTTACGGCTATTTTCATATTATTTTTTATTACAATAAAGACAACTTGGATTATGAACGCATAATACCGGTCAGAATCTCGTTCGCTTCCTCAGCCTCCGACTCCGGCACGAGTATTTCGACGCTTACGTCGGTGGATTCCTGTGAACCTACTGCTTTTAGCTGGGCTAAGATACCTTCGTCTGCAAATGCTTTTTGATATTTTTCAGCGACTGCTTTATTTGGTGCTATATAAATGACTGTCCACATATTCTATCCTCCAATAAGCATTTAGACCATCTTATTATACTTTTGAATCATTGCTTTCTCCACATTTGGCGGAACTAATCCTGAAACATTTCCTTGCAGACTTGCCGCCGATTTGATCGAGCTGGAACTGATGAACGAATACTCACTTTTTGTCATTAAAAAGACGGTCTCGATGTCGGGAGCCAGCTTTTTATTCATCAAAGCCAGCTGAAATTCGTATTCGAAATCAGTCATGGCCCGCAAGCCTCTGATCAGAGCAACAGCTTCGCATTCACGCGCAAAATCCACAGTCAGACCGCCAAAAGACTTGACTTCAACATTTTCCATATCGCTGGTTTCACATCTCAACAGTTTCTGTCTTTCTTCCAAGGAAAAAAGCGTCTGTTTGTTACTTTCGGAAGCTACCGCCACAATGACACGGTCAAAAAGATAAATGGCTCTATGTAGGATATCAAGGTGTCCATTGGTTACTGGATCGAATGTTCCCGGGTATATTGCAGTTCGCACAAAAAATCTCCTTCAGTCTAGAAAATATCTCAGCGTCATAAAATCTATTTATGGGATTCGCCTCAAAGCAGCAATATCCTGCCTCTTCCAACAAATTTTTATTGCCATCTTACCTGATCATTTCCCAAAAGCGCAATAAGCGCCCTGTCAAGCTCTTCAGATGGCCGGACAAAATAATTTGGACTTATCTCAAAGGTCTTCTTATTATCCTGGCAAAAGAAATAGACAGGATGTGTTCCGCGGAATGCCCCTAGAACCGCCAGAATCTTATCGGTCAGCTCCGTATCCTGATTGCTTGGAATCTTTAGAAACAATTTATCCGGTTTGACGCTGCATTCCTCAATCGGCAGAACTTTTTCAGCAAATATTTTCTTTTCATCTTCATTCACATAATAACGACCGTGAACAACTACAATATGGTCATTGTCCATCCTGACAACTTCCGGAAACAATCTGGGAAATACCAGAACCTCGATCGTTCCGGTCAGATCCTCCAGTAAGAAGGTAGCCATCATTTCCCCTTTTTTCGTTATTGTTTGCCGATAAGAATTTATTATCCCACCTAGAATAACCTTTTTTTCTTCCGCACTTTCGAGACAGGCCGCGATTTCTGAACTTGTGATTTTCCTGAGCAGGTCATTCACGGAATAAAGCGGATGGGCTGTGAGATAAATACCGATATACTCCCTCTCCATCTTCAGGATCTCATTCTCGCTGAATTCCGGTATTTCAGGCATGATCAGCCCTTCATCAAGGTCCTGATCAAGATCAAACAAAGACATCTGGCCGGATTCGCTGTCCTTTTGCCGGTTCTGAGCCAGCTCCAGCGCCTGATCCAGGACTTTCATAGCCTGAGCGCGGCTGCACAGTGACTGAAACGCGCCGGCCTTAATCAGACTTTCCAGCGTTCGTCTGTTCAGAACTTTAGCATCCATGCGTACAATAAAATCATAAAACGACGCAAACGGGCCGTTCGTTCTTTCTACAATGATCCTATCAACCACCTGTGTCCCGACATTACGGACCGCCTCGAGTCCAAAACGTATCGCTCCGTGTTCAATGGTAAAATCCCGGTAACTGTACTGGACATCGGGCGGCAGAATCTCAATGCCGCTGCTCCTGGCCTCCTGAATATAAAAAGTCACTTTATCTGATGCACCGATCACGGAACTCAGCAGCGCCGCGGTGTATTCCAGCGGATAATTCGCTTTTAGATAGGCTGTCTGGTAAGAGATCATCGCATAAGCCGTAGCGTGGCCCTTATTGAATCCATACTCGGCAAATTTGGCCATAAGGTCAAAAATATCTTCAGCTTCCTTTTCCCCTATGCCCAAACGAAGTGCTCCCGGCACAATCCATTCACCGCTGCTGTCCTGTAGTCCATAGATAAAGTTCTGCCTTTCTTCAGCCATGATCTTCTTGTCTTTTTTTCCCATGGCTCTGCGCAGAAGATCTGCTCGTCCCAGAGAGTATCCGCCAAGATTCTGAGCAATCTGCATGACCTGTTCCTGGTAGACGATAATCCCGTATGTGGGTCTTAAAATCTCTTCCATTTTCGGATGCAGAACTTTGATCTGCCCGCCATGCTTCCGGCGCACAAACTCCGGGATCTGTTCCATCGGACCAGGACGATACAGAGCGAGCACAGCAATAATATCTTCAAAACAACTGGGCTTCAAATCTTTTAAGATAGCCCGCATGCCGCCGCTTTCCAGCTGAAATACGCCTGTGCTGTTACCTTCGGAAAGCAGTTGATAGGTCGCCTGGTCATCCAGCGGTAAATGATTCAGATTAAGCTGGATACCGCAGGTCTGTTCAATATTAGACTGGGCTTTGGTCAGGATTGTCAGGTTCCGCAAGCCCAGGAAATCCATTTTCAGCAGTCCGATCTCCTCGACCAATTTCATCGGGAACTGGGTCATCAGCAGCCCATCGGAAGTTTTCTGAAGTGGAAGGTAACTGGTCAATTCATCCCTGGCAATTACGACGCCCGCAGCATGCGTAGAAGCATGCCTCGGCATCCCCTCCAGCGATTTTGAAATCTCATAGAGCTTTTTGATTTCCTCTTCTTCCCGAACCATTTTTTGCAGTTCCGGAGAAACAGTCAGCGCTCTTTCCAGTGTCATACCCAATTCATACGGTACAGCTTTGGCGACTTTATCGACTTTGCTGAGCGGTATATTCAGAACCCTTCCGACATCCCTCAGCACGCCCTTGGCACCCATGGTGCCAAACGTGATGATCTGGCAGACTTTCTCTTCCCCATACTTTTCCGTCACATATTTGATGACTTTTTCCCGGCCTTCCGGGTCAAAGTCAATATCAATATCCGGCATTGAAATTCTTTCCGGATTTAAAAAACGTTCAAAAAGGAGATCATGGCGAAGCGGCTCCACAGAGGTGATGCCGAGCAAGTAAGCAACCATGCTCGCAGCTGCCGAACCACGCCCCGGACCAACCGCAACATCATGCTCCCGGGCATAACGGCAAAAGTCTGAGACAATCAGAAAATAGCCGGAAAAACCTGTCTGGGTAATAATCCCAAGCTCATATTCCAGCCGTTCGCGCTGTTCCGGCGTTGCATCCGGGTAGAATACTGGGAACGCCTTCCAGCATAATTCCCGCAGGTACTCGTCCAGTGTACAGCCTTCTGGAACCTCGTAGACCGGCAGGTAATGCTGGCCAAAAGTGAAGCTGACCTTGCAGCGCTCCGCAATCTCATTCGTCAGGTGTAAAACCTCGGGGGTCTCCCCAAAAAGCAGGTTCATCTCCTGCTTGCTCTTCAGATAATACTCCCGGCCTTCAAAACTCATCCGGGAAGTGTCAGCCAGTGTTTTTCCGGTCTGTATGCACAGCAGGATATCCTGAACCGATGCATCTTCTTTCCGAATATAATGGACATCATTGGTCGCGAGCAGCGGAATCCGTGTCTCCCTGTGAAGGCCCCAGAGGCCGGCATTAACTTTTCTCTGATCCGTTATCCCATGATCCTGTAACTCCAGATAGAAATGATCCTGGCCAAAAATATCCAGATATTCCATCGCTGCCGCTCTGGCTCTGGCCGGATTGTCCTGAAGAAGATACTCCGGGATCTCACCGCCCAGACACGCGCTCAGTGCAATTAAACCTTTACTGTGCTGCTGCAAAAGCTCCTTGTCGGCTCTCGGTTTATAATAAAAACCGTCCACGTTGGCCTGTGAGACAATTTTCACTAAGTTCTGATAACCCTCGTTTGTTTCGGCAAGCAAAACGAGATGATAGTTTTTGTCATCTTTGCCGAGAACCCGTTCCGTTCTTTTTCCCGGTGCCATATAGATTTCACAGCCTATAATCGGCTTGATCCCTTGTTTACCGCAAGCTTTATGGAAATCCAGTACACCGTACATCACGCCATGATCGGTGATAGCAAGCGCCGGCATTTCTAATTCTGCAGCAGAACGTGCAAGGTCGTTGATCCTGGCGGCACCATCCAGTAGACTGTATTCAGTATGAACATGTAAGTGGATAAATCCCACTATCTAACCCTCTTCTTCCCTAAGAAAATTGCTGGTACTATCTATAAAAATGGTGGCTATTTACTTTGTAACAGTTCTTCAAGCCTAACAAGTATTTGTGTCTGATTTTTCAGTTCCTGCATCTGCTCATCCTGCAATATGGCGAGATAGAATAATTAAACTTAGGAATACCCTTTATTTCCTTGTTAATTGACTCTTTTGGATGTATAACATGTTGGTGCTTTTGACCTATACTCTCTGGACTCATCCTCATCCCCCCCTTCATCGTATTTCCTATCTTTTGTCCCCTATCCGGGCTATCATCATTCCTTTAGCCAGGGCTCCCTTGTCGTTGAAAACTTCAATCTCAATATTGCAGTTCTTTTTTGTCACTAGCAATAGTCTGGCCGAAATGCTAACTACTGTTCCGGCCGGAACCGGATGGAATTGATAAAAGCTAAAATTTTCTGCAATCGCATCTAAGCGGTATTTTTTTCGGAGCGCGATGTAACCCGCCGTATTCATCAGGGTTACCAGAACACCGCAGCTGGCTGAACCAAATTCATTCACCATAAACTGCGTGATTTCACCCCGAATAGTCAGGTATTCCGATTCTTCCACATAACCAAAACCGCTTAAAACCAGATTATCCACGGTCTCGCCGAACTGAGGCTGCTTCTGGATCTGCTGAAAAGCCTCGAGTACATCCTGCAAGCTTATGACTCCGATCAGCTTGCCGTTTTCGAGTACGAGCGCAATCTCCCAGCCCTCCCAGACCATTTTACGGGAGATATGGGTAACCGGATCGTCTCTTCCGACGGTCAACGGATTCCTGTTCATGACTTTGGTGATTTTGACCTCTACGCCTTCACCGGCGACATCGACCGCGGTCACAATACCGAGTAGGTTGTGCTGGTTATCGATGACTGGGAAGCGGCTGTGTCCGGTCTTTTGCGAAAGCTTGTACCAGTCTCCGATCGTAGCACTGTCTTCAAGAACCTTCGCATCCTTGACCATGATATCTTCAACAAGCAGTAGTTCCTTACTGATGAGCCTGTCAAAGAGCGCCCGGTTGATCATCGTTGTAACTACGAATGTGTCATACGGGGAAAGGATGATCACCGAATTCAGGCTCTTGGCCAGCGCCACAACCTCTTCCGTAGGTTCCAGGCCTCCGGAGATAAGCAAAGGAACATTATTTTTCAAGGCAAGGAGCTGGGCATCCGTCCTGTTGCCGACGATACAAAGTGCGCCTTCTTCCAGATAACGCGCTAAATCTTTCAGTTCCATCGCCGCAATAATAAACTTATTCGGACATTCCGTCAGCCTGTTCCCTCCGCAGATGACAAGCCCTTCCACGATTTGGGCCACTTCCTGAAGCGTAAGATCTTCAATCTGTTTTTCTTTGACGCCTTCAATCCGCAGCGTCCCAACCTTCGGGATCGAACGGACAAACCCTTTGTTCTCCGCTTCTTTAATCGCACGGTAAGCAGTCCCTTCGCTGACATCGAGCTCTTTGGCGATGAACCTGACTGATACCTTACTCCCTATGTCGAGATTCTCAATAAAGTTAAGAATCTGCTGATGCTTTGTCTTTGTCAAATAAAAACGCCTCACCTGTTTTTTTCATTAATTATATCACATGGTAAGGCTTTGAACTATTTATTGTATAGAATAGCCTTTATTTGTTGATCCGTTTTAATCGCTGAGACAATTTTCCGCCTATTTTGCCGGAAATTCGGGGAGACAAAGAATCCCAGCCCTCGTTTTTGACCTGCTGGATGATGCCGAGTTCCGACGCAATTTCCATTTTCATTTCCTCAATAAAGTCGGGCCTCTTCTTCTTGTTATCCTTTTTGTTCGTATTGCCTGTATTTAGCTTGGTGCTGTTTTCTTTCATGCTTTAACGCTCCTGTTCAGAGTATGGAGACTGCGGCCAGTGAACCATCCCGGTTAGGGCATTCGGGGGCCTTCAGCCCATGGTTGTTTTCCAGACGGCAGACGCCGTCCACAGCATAAATGCATTCTTTCGCGCATTCTTTGGTTCTCATTCTGTTCTCATCTCCTTACCGTGTATTTTTGCCCTAAAAAGCAAAAAATATCCTGTAAGGATTACAGGATTTTCTTTAAAGCACATCTATCTGTGTTCATTTTATATAGATATTGGTTTTTATATTTGAATTGCTTTATCTTCTAGTCTTCTTGATATGATTTTGCGCTGCATTAATGTCTTTGGATTCTATAACTTCATACGTTGTCCCGGATCAAGGATCATTCCCTTGCTCTGCGGTGCTTTTCTGCTTAGCAGCGCGAGAAAGTCCCTGGAATCCTGCTGTTCTTCCTCAAATGTATTGTAATGCATCGGAACCACGACTTTGGCCTGGAGCATCCGAGCTGCTTCGGCCGCATCTTCCGGCCCCATTACAAAATTATCCCCGATCGGCAGCATAGCCAGATCGATTCCCATCAGGCTGCCAATAAGTTGCATATCCCCGAACAAACCGGTATCCCCGGCATGGTAAAGCTGCTTGCCTTCAATCTGAAGCAGAAAACCACAGGCCAAACCACCATACAAACAGGTTCCGTCAACCTGCTCGATCCCGGAACCATGAACGGCCTGAGTCAGCTTTACAGTTCCAAACGGAAAGACGTGCTTACCTCCGATATGCATCGGATGGATCCTCACCCCAAAGGTCTCCGCATACCGGCATAGTTCAAAATTAGAGATCAGGACTGCCCCGGTCAGCCTGGCCAGTTCGACCGCGTCTCCCAAATGATCGCTATGACCATGCGTGACCAGAATTGCATCGAGCGCTTTAAAATCAACCGGCTTAACCTTTGCTTTCGGATTCTTCCGCAAATAGGGATCTATCATCAACCGACCTGCGTCAGACTGGATTTCAAAACAGGCATGGCCGTGAAAGATGATATTCATATTTTATTCCCCATTTTGATCTTTTCTTCTTGACTCTGCCCTTCTGGATTCAGCGTTTCTGCCTGACTCTGCTCTTCCATTTTATGCTGCATTCCCTCTCCATCCTTCTCAAGTTCCTTTTTATCTTCCCTGTCTGTAGAAACTGACCTTGTCACCGTGTACCAGTTATGCAGGCGGAACTTTCTGAACATAATTCGTAAAATAATGCCGAGGTCAATAACCACCAGAATCGCCGCGATATACCAGTGTCCATAGGCGGAGAAAATTGCCGCCAGCCCGAAACACAGGCTAATCCCATACAGAACAAACACTGCCTGGCGCTGGGTCAGGCCGGTATCAAGCAAACGGTGATGAAGATGCCCCCTGTCTGCCCGGACAATCGAATGTCCTTTCCACTTTCTCCGGATAATCGCAAACAGCATGTCCGTTAAAGGCATGCCGAGCACCAGCAACGGGAAAACCAAACCGAGTATCGTAGCGGTTTTCAGCAAACCCCAAATGGAGACTGCCCCGATCATATAGCCGAGAAACATACTTCCGGAATCACCCATAATGATTTTAGCAGGATTAAAGTTATAGAACAAAAAGCCCAGCGTTACACCGCTCAGGGCCAGCATCAAAAGATCAGCCCCCGGATAGGCCGAACGGATCGTTGCTGACCAAAATAATGTGATCGCCGCAATAAAGCAAATGCCCGAAGCGAGGCCATCCATACCGTCGGATATATTCACGGCATTGACCAGACCGACAATCCATAACAAGGCAAATAGGTTGCCGATCAAGCCGAGTTGGACGACTCCATATAGGGGCAGCGTGATATGCGGGACTGCCATGCCGAAAAAAATCAGAATCACCGCGGCCAGGATCTGCCAGAGCAGTTTGACCAGAGGCCTCATTCCTTTTACATCATCATAGATGCCGACCACAAAAATAATTGTGCTGCCGAGGAAAAGTCCGATCAGCATTTTATTCACGGCCACTGTCAAAAAAACAGCCAGCCAAAAAGCCAGATAAATCGCAGCGCCGCCGAGACGCGGAATCGGGGTCTTATGTATTCTCCGCTCACCCGGATAATCCATCACACCCCATTCTCTGGCCAGGATAATGGAGACGGGTGTTAAAATCAAAGCAAATAGGACTGCCAGCAAAAATGTTGATAAATAGGAAAGCATACTACCTCCGGATATCGTAAGTTAAAGGGCATCGCGACATTAGGCCATCCGTGGCCGTCACACCTGACCTGGGAAGCCCCATTGACGCAGAACCTCATACGCAATCACTGCGACCGAATTGGACAGATTTAAGGACCTCGCATCCTTTCTCATCGGCAAGCGGATCTGCCGGTCAGGATAGCGCTGTAGGATTTCCGGCGCCAGCCCCTTTGTTTCCCGTCCAAAAAGCAGATAGCAGCCATCTGGAAACTCCACATCTGTATAAAACTTAGATGCTTTGGTCGTGGCCAAGAAAAGCTGACCTTCAGCGTTCTGGGTTTCAAATTCGTTAAAATTTTCATAAACATGCACCTTCAAGAGATGCCAGTAATCAAGTCCTGCTCTTTTTAAATGCTTATCATCAATACTGAAGCCGAGCGGCTTCACTAAATGCAGGTCGGCCTGAACCGCTGCGCACAATCTGGCAATATTTCCTGTATTGGGAGGTATCTCGGGTTCAACTAGTACAATGTTTAACCTGCTGTCCGTCATCATCATTTTCTCCAAAAACTGCTCTTAAATCCAATTAAATAAACACAACAGCTATATTATAACCCGAAAACAACTAAAAATGAACGTTGAAATATTCACACCGCAAAAAAACTACCCATATCCTTAAAAAATCTGCTATATTATGTATACTTTTTTGTTATACTGGATGAATCAGGCTTATTCTGTTATATTATAAAGTTGGATCATAAATTAAATAAAGGGGTAAGAAATATGAAACAAAATTTAACACAAAAAATATTATCCGCCCATCTCATCTCCGGTGAACTTGGGGCCGGAGGAGAAATCGGCATCAAGATAGATCAGACTTTAACTCAGGATGCCACAGGAACCATGGCTTATCTTCAGTTTGAAGCCGTTGGTATTCCAAGAGTCAAAACAGAATTATCCGTCAGTTACATCGATCACAACACCCTGCAGACCGGTTTTGAAAATGCTGACGACCACGCTTTTCTCCAAAGCTGCGCTTCCCGCTTCGGGGTTTATTTTTCACGTCCCGGCAACGGGATCTGCCACCAGGTCCATCTGGAGCGTTTCGGAAAACCTGGTAAAACCCTGTTGGGCTCGGACAGTCACACCCCTACCGGCGGTGGAATCGGCATGCTGGCCATGGGCGCCGGCGGCCTCGATGTTGCCGTAGCCATGGGCGGCGGCGAATTCTATCTGCCTGACCCGAAAGTTGTTAAAATCAATCTAACCGGGAAATTAGCTCCTTGGGTGTCCGCCAAAGATGTCATTTTAGAAGTCCTGCGCCGCCTGTCCGTCAAAGGCGGTGTCGGCAAGATCTTTGAATATGCCGGTCCTGGCGTCTCCTCGTTAAGTGTCCCCGAAAGAGCCACCATCACCAACATGGGCGCCGAGCTCGGTGCTACGACCTCTGTCTTCCCTAGCGATGAACAGACCCGGATCTTCCTGAAAGCTCAGGGCCGCGAAAATGACTGGATTCTGCTTGAAGCTGATGCAGATGCAGCATACGATGAAGAAATCTGTATCGACTTGTCTGCCTTGGAACCGCTTGCAGCTCAGCCGCACATGCCTGACAACGTTGCAGCCGTAAGTACGTTAACGAATATCAAAGTTAATCAGGTAGCGATTGGCAGCTGTACGAATTCTTCCTACCGCGACCTAATGACCGCCGCTGCCATCTTAAAAGGTAAAGTGGTCGATCCGAGCGTCAGTCTGGTTATCGCCCCGGGCTCCCGTCAGGTTCTGACCATGCTGTCCAATAACGGCGCGCTGACCGATCTGCTGGATTCCGGAGCCAGAATTTTAGAATCAGCCTGCGGACCCTGCATTGGCATGGGCCAGTCCCCTTCCTCCGGTGCCGTCTCCTTAAGAACCTTTAACCGCAACTTTGAAGGACGCAGCGGAACTGCGGACGCGGGCGTATATCTGGTCAGCCCGGAAGTTGCTGCTGCAAGTGCGCTGACAGGTTACTTTACCGATCCCCGCACGCTGGGCCCTGCTGCTGAAATTCCAATGCCAGAAAATTTCCGGGTCGACGATTCGTTGATTATTTCACCCGGTTCTCCGGACACGGCCATCGTGCGCGGCCCAAATATCAAACCGTTGCCGATTGCTCCGAAGCTTACGCCGGATCTGGAGCTTCCTGTCGTCATCAAGCTCAATGACAATATTACCACAGACGATATCATGCCTGCAGGCGCGAAAATCCTGCCGCTCAGATCCAATATCCCTGCCCTTTCCGAATATGTTTACAGTAAAATTGATGACGGATTCTCTGCCAGAGCCAGACAACTTGGTCAAAGCATCATTGTGGCCGGTCAGAACTACGGTCAAGGCTCCAGCCGCGAACATGCCGCACTGGTCCCAATGTACCTCGGTGTTAGAGTTGTCCTGGCCAAGAGTTTTGCCCGGATTCATAAAGCCAACCTGATTAACTTTGGTATTCTTCCGCTTACTTTTTTCAATGAGAGTGACTATGATCTGATTAAGGACGACAGCAAGCTTATCTTTACGAATCTGACTGAAGCCCTGTCTAACTCCGAAGAATTTGATATATTGTTAAGTGAAAAGAATGCTTCCATCAAGGTCAGCCATAGCCTGACTGAACGCCAGATTGGAATCATCTTAGCCGGAGGCTTACTGAACTATACCAAAGAGGCTGGCAAATAAGTTTTGTCTAAGAAAAACTCTCCTGCTTGTGGAGCCCACAGCAAAAAGCCCGAAGGCCAAGGAAGTATAACTCCTTGAACTTCGGGTTTTTATCTGGTTCGAATAATCTTCTTGTTTGAATACTAATCTGTTCGATCATAATCTTAGTTTGAATAAAAGATTATAATTCTAATAATAAAGATAGGGGCATCCCCGTCTTTTTTAGCGAGTTGAAAGAGTCTGGTCCTCTTCCTGCTTGTCCGGTTTGGAATCGAAAAGATCGCTGACGGCTTTCGCAAATGTAAGATAAAGCTTCTTAAAATCATCATCCACCGGAGGATGCATTAAGCTTTGCACGAGATTACGGTAATACCATTCCTGCTTCTCCCTGCCCCGGTTAAACCGCATCCAAAGCTTCTCGCCCTCTTTTTGATAGTCTTCCAGCATCGTCAGAACATTATGCAGCTTGTCCGCGCAGGCCACGGCCTTGATCACCGGTATCGCTGTTTTCAGGTATTCAATGGTATGTTCTTTGCGTTCTTCCCACTGTAGTGATTTGTCCGGTTCCGAACATCCCTCTACGATCAAGGCAACCTTGTTGCCAAATTTATTGCGGAGATATTCCAGATTAATGATGGTATCCTCAACGGTATCATGCAGGATCCCAGCAACAACAATGTCTTCCGCACATCCTTCTTTCTGCAGGATCATTCCAACTGCATACGGGTGTGTAATATAGGGCGTATTGGTCCCTTTCCTGAACTGATTCTTGTGGGCATTTGCTGCGATGTCTATTGCGGCGAATACTTTGTTCATTCTTCCTCCTAAAGGTTAACCCCAATATGATCAACTATCAATTTAACGCTTTTTCGAAATCCTGTCCAGTCAAAAATGTGGGATTTGACAACTACTCGAACACATCACGGGCCAGTACATCAATTTCCGCTTTCAGTCTGGCTGTTTGATTCTGATCAAGCTGCCATTTACCATCATCAAATAGGATGACATCACCTTCCTTAATCCCCGCAGGAAGATCAGTGAGGTTAATATTCTTTCTGTTGTTACCATCAAACTCCACCACAGCGACGCTGTCTTCGAAACGATCAATAACACCCTTCATTTTGATACCACCTTTTTGAGGTAATCATGCCTATTGGTCCCATTATTTTGATGCAATCTCCAGCGTATGAAATGTCACTTCTGATCCGTCGGATACCGCAACAATCGTCCCTTCCAGATCCGTCCTGAATACCTTGACTCCCCTATTCTTTAGCTTATCCAGTGTATCCTGTGCAGGGTGATCATAATCATTTTCTTTCCCGACGCAAATCATTGCATATTCAGGGTCTATCAGATCCAGAAAGGGCCCGGATGTTGCGTCGCCGCTGCCATGATGACCAACCTTTAGGACCGTCGACTTCAGAGCATACATGCTCACATTGCGCAGCATTTCTGACTCTGACATTTCTCCTACATCACCAGTGAATAAAAAAGAAGTGCTGCCGAATGCTATCCTGATCACAGCGCTGTAATTGTTCAGATCTTCATAATCCGAACCGTTCGGAGCGAGTACAACGGCAGTCACACCGTCCCCTAAGTTCAGCTTCACACCTGTTTTTGCCGGTGTTATTTTGAGGCCTTTATTTTTTACCGCGCTAAGTACATCCTTGAACGTTTCAGTCGTATGTGTTTTGCTTGGCATGATGACTTGCCCGATTTTAAAGGCATCGATTACGGCATCGAGACCCCCGATATGATCCTCATGGGGATGGGTGCCAACGACAATATCCAGTTTGCTTATTTTCTGTTTTTCTATGTACGAGATAACCGTTTCTGCATCTTCATTATTCCCTGCATCGATCAGCATGGTTTTCCCCGAAGGGGCTTTGATAAGGATGCAATCCGCCTGCCCGACGTCAATGAAATGGACTTGAAGAGTGCCTGAGACTGGAGCAATATCCGCACCTGAGCCGGTATTGGAGGCATTCGGATTTGACGACAGCGTACCTTTTTGATCTTTGACCGCAGTCGCTGTCTGCCGCGACTGATCCGAAAAAGTCACTGAGCTGCCGTTCAGTGAGCTGTAACCAAGTAAAACTAGTACAATTAGGCAAAGAATCGTTAGAAGTAATCTTTTTTGCTTTTTCATTGAGCTTCCTTTTCATACAATAATGATCGTTTCACATTTCTTTTTCATACTTTGATCTGTAATAGATTCCTGAGAATACAACAAATAAATAGGAAATAACCAATATGATAATCGCCGTCAAATCAATCTGCATTAAACCAAATGCCAGGATGATCACGCCATATACATAGATCATTTTATCATAAGCCTTAGCTTTGGCCTTATTGGTAATGGTTAGATTTCTTTCATCGTTTTGCTCAATTTCTATTTTCTTGACCTCGTCCGGATAATTTTTCAGCGCCATACTGCTAATGATTTTCCCTAAATGGTGACCGAATAGTCCGCATCCCATACCAACACAGACGTATGGCAAGACTTGCATACTTCTTTGTGGTTCATGAATGGCCTTTATCAAAACGAACCCTATTACGATTAATAGTATTCCTAAAATGGAAAAGCCAATTGCTTTAATATTCTTTGTCATATTTATTTTTCCCCCTCATAAATAAATATTTCTTCAACATTCATCCCAAAGAAGCGTGCAATTTTGAATGCTAAGATGATGGATGGATTATACCGTCCATTTTCAAGTGAACCTATGGTTTGTCTAGATACTTCCAAAGCTGCGGCAAGCTCTTCCTGCTTTATTCCTCGCTGCCTGCGTATTTCTTCTAATCTGTTATTCATAGACTCACTCCTAATGTTTATGGAAAGTTTGCTTTCCATAAACATAACATATTCCAGATAGAATGTAAAGTTAACTTTCCATAAAAAAACTGGTGCTCTAAACCTGTAAAAAATTAATATCTATAAGAAAGAGGTAAAAATCAGGAAAATCCAAGGAATTCAATCAAATCCGCAAAGTTTAATGAATTGCAGAGGTAGCATATACGGAATAGTCTGAGGAAAATCACAGGATGAGGTTGTTATCTGCTGTCTTCTTATGCTATTATAATTTAATAATATTAATTCAGAAGCGCAGAAAGGAGTTTTCGAGAATGTTGTCCGAAGATGATCGGCGCCTCCTTCATATCCTGTCCCAGGACTGCCGTCTGACTGTGGAAGATTTAGCAATTCAGACCGGCCTGACAGCGGATTATATTAAAAAGAAAATTAAACAGTGGGAAGATGATAAGGTCATCGCAAAATACGGTATCCTTATCAATTACGACCAACTGGAAGAAGACAGGGTTACTGCATTAATTGATGTCAAAGTCCTGCCCCAGCGCGGCAATGGCTACGATAAAATTGCGCAGCGGTTCCAAAAGTTCAGTGAGATTAAATCCGTTTATCTGATGTCTGGGGATTTTGACCTTTGTATCATTATTGAGGGCCGTAACATGCATGAAATCGCCCAGTTTGTTTCCGATAAATTGTCTCCCCTGGATGTAATCCAGTCAACTTCGACCCGCTTTATTCTGCGCAGGTATAAGCAGGATGGCATAGAATTTCACGGAGAGGAAGAGAGACCGCAGCGTCTCATGATAACGCCATGAAGCAATACTTATCACCACTGGCTTTTAATCTGAAGCCATCAGGAATACGAAAGTTTTTTGACCTAGCCGCCACTGTAGAAGGCGTAATCTCCCTCGGTGTCGGAGAGCCTGATTTTGCGACTCCCTGGGTCATGACTGAAGCCGCTATTTTTTCTCTGGAACAGGGTCAGACCATGTATACCAGTAACGCGGGTTTGATCGAGCTCCGCAGGGAATTATCAAAATATATGGCCAAACATCAAGGCTTAAGTTATAATGCCGATCAGGAAATCTTTATCACCGTCGGCGCCAGCGAAGCGATCGACCTAGCGATGCGTGCGCTGATCGTGCCGGGTGACGGCGTGCTGATCCCTGATCCTTCTTTTGTGGCCTATGCTGCCTGTGCGGAAATCTCCGGCGCAGAGGTTCATTATGTTAAAACAAGTGCAGAACACGATTTCCGCCTGCAGGTCGAAGACCTTCAGATGGCGTATACGCCAAACTGCAAGATTTTGGTTCTGTCTTACCCAAATAACCCTACCGGCGCAGTCATGACCAGAGAAGAGCTGCTGCCGATTGCCCGGTTTGCGTCCGAAAATGATCTGATCGTTATTTCCGACGAGATTTATTCGGATCTTAACTACGGCGGAGAACATACACCCTTTGCAACTTTACCGTACATGCGGAACCGCACGCTTCATGTCAGCGGCTTCTCGAAGGCCTATGCAATGACAGGCTGGCGAATTGGCTATGTTGCTGGCCACCCTGATCTGATTCAGGCCATGCTTAAGATCCATCAATACACCATTATGTGCGCCCCGATTATGGCACAGGTTGCTGCACTGGAAGGACTGAAATCTGGAGAAACGGCCAAACAAGAAATGGTGATGGAATATGACCGACGCCGCCGGATTATGGTTCACGGCCTTAGAGAAATGGGTCTTACCTGTTTTGAACCCTTAGGTGCTTTCTATGTTTTCCCCGATATTACAGCTACCGGATTAAACTCCGAAGCATTTGCCGAACAGCTGTTGAAGGAAGAAAAAGTTGCCGTTGTTCCCGGTACGGCCTTCGGTCCGGCCGGTGAAGGACATGTCCGCTGTTCCTACGCTTACTCGACGCAGCAGCTGCAGGAAGCATTGACCAGAATGTCCAGGTTTGTTAAGAAAAGGATAAACTGCAAGTAAAAAGAGAGAAAATGCTTCGAATGAGGCGTTTTCTCTCTTTTTATATTGCTCATGATGGTTTACTTTGTCTTCCTGAAGTAAGCATACGTCATCGGCTCACCGGTACTTCGGACTTCGGCCACCGTGACTCTGCCCAAGAACAAGGTATGTGTACCGGTATCCATTGAATTCACGACTTCTGCTTCCATGGTGGTCAGTACTTCATCAGGCAGCATGATACCGGATGATCCGCGGTGCGCTTTGATTCCGTCAAATTTATCGGTCTCTTTCCCTGACCTGTAGCCAAATCTTCTGACGAGGTCATGTCCTTTCTGGTCCAGGACGGATACGCCGAATCTGCCGCTTTGCATGATCAGTTCATGCGTGTAGTTTTTCTTGTTAATACCAATCGCAATCTGCACGGGATCAGAAGTGATCTGGAAACAAGTGTTGGCTGCCTGCCCGTTGTCTTTGCCGTTATAGGCTGCCGTAATAATAAACAAACCGTAGGAAATTGACTGTACCGCTTTCACAATCGCTTCCTCGGGACTTAATATGGTCTGAACAGAATTCATCGTGGTACTGCCGGCATTATTGAAGGAATCCGTGACAAAGTTGCTGGAATCAACACCGCAGACTGGACAGGTTTCGGGAGGATTATCCCCTTCATGTATGTAGCCACAAATAACACAGCGCCATTTCATATGTCCCCACTCCTTTTTGAAATAACAATCTATTTATAATTATTATAACTTACTTCTACATATTTTTGAACTCCCAATATACTTTTTTTAGAAAAGTATGATTCAATTCCTGCTTCATCTCTTTCATGGCTTTTTCGCGGACAAGCTCCTTAAAGATTCCGAGATTTGAACCGCTTAATCCTTGCTGCATCGCATACTGCCGGAATAGTTTCCAGTCAATCTGCACCAGATTTTCTTTCTGCCACAAAGCTACTGCAATCAATTCGGCAAAAATCCTTTCAAAAATATTGTTCTGCGCAGTGGTATGAAGTTTTCCGGCCTGATAATCTGCTTTCCATAAAATCAAAAAGTCATGGATGTTCTTTAATTCAAAGTTTCTGCCGTCCCAGCAGACTTTCCAAACGAGCTCCGCCGCTCTGTTCTTGAAAGACCGCTTGGCAAATTCCCCTCTGAACTCCGGCATGAATACGAGTGTTGCCTGCATATGATTCTCAACAAGTTTAATAAGGTTTTGTTCCTGTTTTTTGCCAACCCCATCAAAAAACATCGAAAACGTATAGCGTTTGAGAACATCGGCCAGAAGCCTGGCGCTTGCCGCTTCATGCATCAGGAAATGTCGTTTGCCGTTTTCGACGTACACAAGACCAAAATTGGTCGGTTCACCGTCTATGACCTTTTTAAACTGCACAATTTCCGGGTATTGATCCAGTCTTGCCCCAAGGATTCGGATCTTTTTCCCAATGAAAGACTTCAGCTTATATTCCAGTTCCCGGGGTCCTCTTGTCCCGACGATTTTAAATCCCTCAAGTGAGTAGTTCTGGTCGGCAAACTTTAGTGTCCCGGATACATGGCATTCCCGGCTAGCTACTTCCCACTTGCCGGAATCATGAAACAGGCCTGCCAGACGCAGATAAAGATCTTCAGGGGTATTCCGAAATACGGCCATGGTATGTTCCCAGACATCCAGGGAATGATACTGATTCTGTTCAAGACCTTTCAGCCTGGCCAATTCAGGTAAATACATATCCCAGTAACCGATTTTGTCCAACATCCGCACAGCCTTTTCGGCCTCGGTCAAAACAAGGATCCCGGCAAGTTCCGCCGTAATTCTTTCCCGAGATGTGGTACTCAGAAAAGAAAGGTCCAATGCATGCTCCCAGGTATTGGGGTCAATCTTCATTGAAAACTTTACCGCGAATTTAACCATCCTCAAAATACGGACAGGATCTTCCCGGAACCGTTCATCAGGCTTACCGCAGGCTTTAAGGATTTTGGCTTCCAGATCCTTTCTGCCTTCCATCGGGTCATAAAATTCCCCTGACACAGGATCCTGATAAATCGCATTGATGGTGAAGTCCCTGCGCTGGGCATCTTTCTCTAGTTCTTCGGCCTGTACCACATCCACTTTGGAACCTTCCGTAAAAATGCTGACCGTCGAGAAGTGCCTACCGATTACCTGGGCAGAGAAGCCTTGCTCACAGAGGATATCCTTGACCTCTTTTGGGCTCAGTACGCACACTAAATCCATGTCCGGAGACTCCAATCCCAGGATATGGTCCCGTACCGCTCCACCTACGATCCAGACGCGGGTATGGCGGGACAATCTTTCGATAACACTTTTCTGGAAGTCATTCATAGGACTCCTCCGAATCTCTTTTTATGCCTGTTTCTCACGTTTCAATATTCTGAGTTCCTACTTAGTTGAGTGTTCTATATTCAAGTACGTGTTTCTTAATACCCTGTCCTATCGTCTATAATATTGATCATTTGACCCGGGTCAGGATATTTAGCCAGATTTCTCTGGAACACTTCCCACATGCGTTCAGAGGTCTGAATGGTCCTGCCGCCGATATGCGGCGTAAGGAAGACATTATTCAGTTTCCAGAACGGGCTGTCTTCCGGCAACGGTTCTTTCCTGAATACATCGAGCGCCGCTGCGGCTATCTTCTTACTTTTAATTGCTTCGATTAGGGCATCCTCGTCGACAACCTGTCCTCTGGCTACATTGACAAATAATGCCCCGTCCTTCATCTGATGGATGAAGTCTGCGTTGACAAAGTCTTTCGTTTCCGATGTCAGCGGTAGGACAATAACGACTACATCACTGATCGACAGAATTCCAGGCATTTCCTCCGGGGTTACAATCTTCGCGAAAGCCTGGTCCTGAGCGCCATGAAGTGATACGCCATAAACCGTCATCCCAAAAGCCCCACACCGTTTGGCGATCTCTTTACCAATGGTGCCTGCCCCGACAATGCAGACCGAATTGCCGTACATTTCGGAAATTTTCGGTTTTGCGCTGAATATCTTCTGTTCCTGCTGTGACACAAATGTATTACCCTGTCTTAAGAGCATAAGGATACTCCAGATGACGTGCTCGGCCATCTGGATCTTGTGGGCGCCTTTGACATTCGTCAGCACGACGCCTCTCGAAATAAGCCTGTCCAGAGGCAGCATATCGACCCCTGCGCTTAAGGTTTGAATCCATTTAAGATTCGGATACAGATTAATTGTATCCTTTTTAATATCCCAGCCATACGTAAGCAGTACATCCGCTTCCGGATCTGCCTCCGTAAAGTCTCTCACCTGAATGATTCGGGCACTCGGTCGTATTGCCAGCAGCTTTTCCAGGAGATCATCCGGTATTTTTATACTGCTCAGGATCTTCATTGTATTTCTCTCCTCTTGTTTGACAAATATATTCATTCGGGTCTGGTCTGTGCGCCACAATTCCGCTTTCGGCAGATTATGCCCTCCATGGCATAAACTGCCGCGCTCCGCATCCATGCTCCGCTTGACGCCGGACTTGTGGCACCCAGACCTAATATAGGATAATCAGGATTGTATGAAATTTTGAGTAGAGAATTTAAGAATGTTGTACTCGCGTTATCTGAGGTTTTCAGGATTCAGGACCTGCAGCTCCGCTGGCATAAACCTGCCGTCTTTCCTGATCAGTTCCCTGTCAAAATAGACCTCTCCGCCGCCGTATTCCGGTCTCTGGATGCATACCAGATCCCAATGGACTGCGGACTGGTTGCCATTGTCGCATTCGTCATAGGCCGAACCTGGTGTGAAATGAAAACTTCCGTCGATCTTCTCATCGAACAATGTATCTTTCATCGGCTTCTGAATGTAAGGGTTAAAGCCGAATGAAAACTCTCCGATATACCTCGCACCTTCATCAGTATCAAGAATTTTATTAATTCTTTCGGTATCGTTGGCTGAAGCCTTGATAATTTTGCCGTCTTTGAATTCCAGTACGATGGATTCATACGTAAATCCCTGATAAACAGCCGGGGTGTTATAGGCGATGATACCGTTGACCGAATCTCGGACCGGCGCTGTGAAAAGCTCGCCGTCAGGGATATTCATCTTACCGTCGCATTTAATTGCTGGCAGCCCCTTGATTGAAAACGAAAGATCTGTTCCGGGCCCTGTAATCCTTACCATGTTGGTCTTTTCCATCCGTTCTTTCAGCGGATCCATCGCTCTGGACATTTTGGAATAATCCAGATTGCAGACTTGAAAGTAAAAATCTTCAAAAGCTTCGGTACTTATCTCAGCGAGCTGCGCCATCGATGGATTCGGATAGCGGAGCACACACCAACGGGTATACTTGACTCTTTGCTCGGAATGGAGCGGTTTCGAGTAATGGTTTAAGTAGATTTGCATTTTATCTGCTGGGACATCGGCCAGCTCGTTAATGTTTTCCCCGGAGCGTATTCCGATATAAGCCTGCATGTCCTGCATTCTGGCGACTTCCCACTTCGCCTGGCTTTGTGCCTGTCCGATTGAAAGCCCTTTTAATATTTCACGTTGCAAGGTATGATGAGTAATATTAAGAAAAGGCTGCGCGCCAGCTTCATAAGCCTCTCTGACCAACGCCCGGGCTAAAGGGATTTCCAACCCCGACAGCTCAATCAGGATACGTTCACCTTCCTTTAACTCTACGGAATAATGGATTAAATTTTTGGCCAATACGTCTATTCTTTGATCATTCATACCTATACTTAACCTCTTTTCTGCTTGTTTATTTTGTCTTCGGGGATAATGCTTGGGAACTCGGCTTGATTTATGGAACTGACCTATATTGGTTAATTTTAACTGTCATTATTATAATATATTTTTTGTTTCTTTACCCAACATCTTGCTAAATTATTCTATTAAATCATAATATATGTCTATCAGATAATGCTTATTCTATTAGGAGAAAGACATGACTGCAAATACATTATTCACATACACTTTAACGCCAGAAGATGACGGCAGGAAATACCAGGACATCCTTCTGCGGCGCTTCCATTTTTCCCGTAAGGTACTGCAAAAGCTGAAAATCGGTGAAAATGTCTGGATCGACGGCAAATTCACCTACCTGACTGCCCGGGGCAAAACCGGACAGACTCTTGCTGTGAATATTCTGGAAGAAGAGCCGGCAACTATCAGAGGAGAGCTTCTGCCAATTGAAATTATCTACGAAGACGAAATCTTTCTGGCGGTGAATAAGCCGCCCGGTCAGGTCATCCATCCAAATTCGAGATATCGGACTGGAACGCTCGCAAACGCGGTGATCGGTTACTGGGGAAGCAAAGGTGAAACGAGGCCTTTCCGCCCTGTCTCGAGAATAGACCGCAATACCTCCGGCATTGTGCTGATCGCCAAATCCCGCTACGCTCACCAGCAATTGGCCGCCCTTTCTGTCAAAAACAAAGTCGAGAAGAAATATCTGGGCCTTTCAGAAGGCCATTCTCCGCTCACCCAAGGCGAATGGTCCTTCCCAATCCGCCTTAAACCCGGTAGCAAGATTGTCCGGGAAGCTCACCCTGACGGGCAGTCCGCACTGACGTTGTTCCAAACACTGCAGCAGTACCCGGACTATTCACTAATGGAGTTTACACTGGTCACCGGCCGTACCCACCAGATCAGAGTACACGCTCAGGCAGCTGGTCATCCACTTTTAGGAGATGATCTGTACGGCGGCAGCATGAAATATATTCAAAGACAGGCCCTGCACTGTTATTCCTACTCTTTTCCTCATCCTTTGACCCTGAAGACAATAAAGATAGAAGCAACCGTTCCTGTTGACATGAGGATGCTTTTATTAGAAGATTCTTTCGATGATTAATGGTTGAAATTTTTATGTTTTTATCTTTCTGAATTAGAATTCCTCTTGCCATTATTCCTTTAATCATCAATAATTAAAAAAACACCCATTATACATGTATATATGACTAAAATTATCTAGGATATTTTGCCTGTCATCGATCAGAAAGGAAGTACTGTTTATGAATTTGGAAGAAATAAAAGAAGGTTTACAAAAACAGGGCTATATTGCTAATGACAATACCGCAATGATCTTGCATTACTCCCTGCTTCTCAATAAACCCTTACTTATTGAAGGGCCGACCGGAGCCGGAAAAACAGAGTTGGCCAAAGCATGGAGCCAATATCTCAACCGAGAATTGATCCGCCTCCAGTGTTATGAAGGTATCGATGAAGGCAAAGCCCTTTATGAATGGGATTATCAGAAACAACTGCTCTATATTCAGACCAAAAGTCCCGGCACGAATGAATGGTCCGCTACCAGTGAAAATATTTATACGGATGAATTCCTTCTGAAAAGACCGTTACTGAAAGCGATTGCTAGTGATATGCCTTCCGTCCTGCTGATTGATGAAATCGATAAAAGCGACGAGGAATTTGAAAGCTTTCTGTTGGAGATCCTCTCGGACTGGCAGATTTCTATACCCGAGATTGGGACAATCCCTGCTGTAAGCATTCCTTCCGTCCTGTTGACCAGCAATAGCACACGAAATTTAAGCCAGGCGCTAAGAAGAAGATGTCTGTACCTTCATGTGGATTACCCGAACGAGCAAAGAGAACTCGAGATTCTTCAGATCCACTTCCCGGATCTGTTGGAGCACCTTGGTAAACAAGCGGTTACTTTCATCCGCAAATTGCGGCTCGAGAAGCTCAAAAAACACCCCAGCATCAGCGAAGTGATCGATTGGGTCAACATCCTGGAACAGCTACAGGTCGAAGAACTAACGGCGGAAGTCGCTTCCAGCACGCTGAACATCCTTTTCAAATACCAGGATGACTGTCGGCATGTCCTGGAAAAAGTGAACCAAAAGGATTGGTTTGATGGAATACTTCATTCTTAAAATAGCCAGACTGCTCAGAGAGTCCGGCATTAACGTGAATTCACACGAAATATCTGACTGCATCCGGCTGCTAAAAATGCTCGGTCTTGATGGAATGGATAAGTATACTTTTTATCAACTCATCAATACGACGCTGATCAAATCTCCTTGGGGCCCTGATTATGCTTTATGGCTGATCGAGTTATATTTTGGCCCTGATTTGGAAATATCATCGGACCATCTGGGCATTCTAAAAAGCCAAGGCCGTTTCTCCCTGGAAGAAGGCCACGGAGGAAGTGCCGGCAAAACTGTCCCGCTAGAGCTCTTGATTGAGGCCGTGCTGAACAATGAAATTGATCTGATTTATGCTGTCCTGCAAGGCTTGGACCTGAATCTTGAACTCAGCATCGAGGATCGCGAAAAAGGCCTGGCTGCTTTCCGGACCCAGAGCGGTTGGAATGAAGCAGCCAGCCATATTGAAAAGGCTTACCAACAGGATGAACTATCTGAAGCGGAATACCAGGCGGCACGGGTGGCCCTTGAAGAATGGAACCATTTACTCAAAGATGAAATTGAACGCCAGCTGGCTAGAAATATGAGTTCGGAGCATTTGATCCAGGAAATGAAAAAACGAAATCCACGAACGGTTTCGTTTCTGGACTGCGACGACGCGCAGATCACTCAAATGTCGCAGGAAATCCAGAAGATAGGCCGAAAACTGGCCGTCCGCAAAGGAAGGCGCCGCAAAGTAAGTGCAAGCGGCACTATCAATCTGAATCGTAGCATCAAACATTCCCTGAAAACCTGCGGAATCCCGCTGAACCTGATAAAAATGCAGCGAAAACAATCGAAACCCGACCTCTGGCTGCTCTGTGACATGTCCAATTCCGTTAGCAAATTTATTTACTTCATGCTGATGTTTGTCTTCGCAACGCAGCAGCGCTATGCCAACGTCCGCTCATTTCTGTTCGTCGATCAGCTCGTGGAAGCGACAGATTATTTCCAGGAGCAGGACTGGACAGGCTCACTCAACAATCTACGCAAGGTTAGCGGCTATAACCGTACAGGCTATTCCCATTATGGTAATGTGCTGCTGAAGTTCTCCGACCTCTATCTGCCTTTCCTGCTGAATAAAACCACGGTGCTGATTTTAGGAGACGGCAAAAATAATCAGAACAGGCTGGATGGCAGCGAAATCCTAGCCCAGATCAAAGAAAAAGCCGCAGCCTTGTACTGGTTGAATCCCCTAAGCAAGGACCAGTGGGGCAGGGGCGACTGTCTGATGACCAAATACCAAGAATATTGTACCGGTGCTTTTTCTGTAGCAAATATTGAAGAGCTGGAACAATTTCTGAACTCTCTTTAGGTTAAGACAACCGCGAAATGAAGGGACGAATCTTTATCCCCATTATTTAATTGAGGGAATAAAAAATTCGTCCCTTTGTATTAGCTTATCCTCTCGCTATACCGCAAAGTCTACGTGCTGGACCGTCCCTGCTTCTCCGTTCTCTTTTAGAAATATGCCGGTTTCCTTGATCTGAGCGTCTAAATGATTATCCGTATCTTTCAGTGAAAATAGCGAATCGACATTGCCTAAATAGATTGCGCCGATTCCAACCTGACTTAAGGCCAGTAGCTGGTCGTTACCTGCAGCATCCTTAATCCAAAGGCTAAGTTCTTTGTAGATGGAATCATTTTCATCGATCCAGCCGTTTTGATCGTTATCATATTCGGCTAATTCCTTAAAACCGTCTCCGCTCGCCGGCCCGAAGAGCTCGCTGCCATCATTGACGACTCCGTCGCTATTCTCATCCCAAGCAAGGAACCCGCTGCCTTCAGCCAGGAAAGAAATATTATCCTGCATTCCGTCAGCATTAAGGTCAAAATCCGTTTTAAATCCTGACAGGCTTGCGCTGCCTGCACCATAATTAATCACTAACGGATCGACCAAAGCATCTCCGGCTTTAAAATCGATGCTCTGATAGGATGTATACTCACGGCTTATCGCGATATTCAGCTTGAATTTTATCTCACTGCCGTCTTCAGTAAGGATTGTGCCCTGGGCTGAAAAGTTCATGGATTCTTTTTCTGTATAGGACGCTTCATAGTGATAATCGATGCCCCATCCAACCCTCTGACTGCCGTTCCCATTATTGTTGCCGTCGTTCTTTGCTGCCATCAGGTGACCAAAATCACTGTTACCCGGACCTAAAAGAGGTAGTTTATCCGGTACATCAATCGTTACCTTTCTCCCGGACAGCTTGGAGAGGAATTTTTCTAACAGGGAGATAATTTCTTTCTCCCTAGGGCTGAGTTCAAAGAATTCATCTTCCGACTCAGCAGTTGTTTCTGAGCTGCTCGCTGCGGGATTCTCCTGTAATTTAGCCAAAGCGTCACTTGAAAGTGTCAATGAATCCGCAGTTGGCTCTGTTTCATCGCTTGCATCCGTGCCCTGTCCGTCAACCCAGGCTTTCAGCCTTTCATTGACGGTCTTTTGCTGTTCCAGCTTGTAGTCCGAATAAAGATCAACAGCTGAACTCAAAACCTTCATCTTCATCCCTCCATGGATATTAGACTTTTTCATTATTATCGTAAAGATTTTTAGTTTTCTTAAGACCCATGGAGGTTTCTTTGAAATTTCTTGGTATCAAAAAAAAGATGCAATCATACATCTTTTTAATAATCACGTAGCATTCGACTGAGAAGTCCGATTGTTTTCCCAAATATTAATTGTCTCCTGCCGCAATCTCCCGAAGCCCGGTCTCGAGGATCTCCATCTCACTAATCTCATTATCGCCGGCAACCCCGAGCTCCTTGAATTTCCTGGTGGTCACGAGTACCCGGTTCTCATAGGAGCCGACGGCCCGATTGTAAGCCTGAGTGGCCTGGGCGAGTCCTTTACGGATGTCCAACAAATGCTCGGTCAAAACGCTGATCCTGTCATAGAGCTGTTTGCCGAGCTCACTGATATGGCGGGCATTTTCGTTGATCTGTTCCTGGCTCCAGCCGTAAGCCACGGCTTTAAGCAGCGCGATCAACGTTGTCGGGGTCGCCAGGATGACCCTTTGCCCGGCGCCGTATTCGATGAGTTCCGGATCTGACTGCAGCGCAGCACTGAAAAAGGTTTCACCCGGCAGAAACATGACAACAAATTCCGGCGTAAAATCGAACTGGTTCCAGTAAGACTTCGCGGCAAGTTTGGTAATATGGTTTTTGACCTGCCGAGCATGACCTGATAACTTTGTTCTCTTATGGTCTTCATCAAGGGCTTCCACAGCTTCAAGATAATCCGCGAGCGGGGCCTTGGAATCGACGACAATCGTTTTATTCCCCGGAAGCCGAATAATCATATCCGGGCGCTGCCTGCCGGACTCGCCGATGACTTCCTCCTGCTGGTAAAAATCACAGTACTCCACCATGCCGGCCAGTTCTACGACCCGCTGCAGCTGGACTTCTCCCCAGCGGCCTCTGACAGTCGGCGATTTCAAAGCAGAAGTCAGCTTCAAGGTCTCCCGCTGCAGCTTTTCCTGCCCGAACGCCATATTTTCGACTTGCTTAAGCAACCCTTCATAAGCCCCTGCTCTTTTTTGTTCCAGTTCGTTAATCTTCAAATCAACTTTGTCGAGCGACTCCCGCAAAGGCTTTACGAGTTCATCGATAGAAGCCTGCCTTTTTTCCAGATCAGCCGAAGCCTGGACCTGGGTCTTCTCGAGTACAACCTTCGCCAATTCGAGAAAGGACTGATTGTTATTCTTAAGTGCCTCAGCGGATAAGGCCTTGAAGCCGTCACTGAGCTCCTCCCTGGCCTGGCTGAGCAACGTCAATTTTTCTTCATACGCTGTCTGCTCCATCTCGAGCCGGGTACGCAGTTCAGAAATGACAGCGGAATTTTGCATTCTTCTTTCAAATTCCCGATTCAGTTCCGCATGCAGCCTTTCATTCTCCTGTTCAAGCGTCCGGGCTTTTTCCAGTAGTCCTCTGGCTTGGCCTCCGCGGAAACTAAACCCTGTCCCAAATCCGAGAATGATCCCGACCATGACTGCGCCGATGACATAAAGGAACATTGGATCCATCCGGCTATCCCTCACATATCCATATTTATTATCGAGTTATCCTCTTTGCGGTTTGATAATCGTAATCTTTTTATGCTAGTGCTGTATCATGTACGTATTCTACTTTAAATAGTCTTCAGGCAGTTTAGTCAAGGTTCCGAATCTGTCCAAAGGCCAGTACCTGACCCAGACCCTTCCCAATATCTTATCCTCGGGCAAGGCCCCCCAGCGATGGCTATCGTAACTGGCCGGACGGTTATCCCCCATCATGAAATAGGAATCCTCCGGTACGGTCACAGGCCCAAATTCATAATCGGCCGGATATTCGACGTAAGGCTCATTCAGAGCCTGATCATTGATATAGATTTTTCCGTTTTTGACTTCAAGTTTTTCACCAGGCAAGCCGATCACTCTTTTGACGAGATCCTCATCCTTCATTACAGCTTCGGGAGCTTCAAAAACAATAACATCTCCGCGCTTAATCTCACCGCATTTATAAAAGAACCGATCCACGATTAAACGGTCCTGAAGCTGAATCGTAGGCAGCATCGAGCCGGTCGGGACGATTCGGGTATCAATCAAATAATTTCGAATCACCATAGAGAGAACAAAAGCAATTGCAACGATAACGACCCATTCAAACAACGATCTCATAAAACCTTTCAACACAAATCACCTTCCACATTCCTTCAATATCTCAAATTTCAAAGGTTAGCCCAAACCTAAATTACTTTCTCTATTAATCTATATATTCCTGCCTATAAATAATCTAAAAAAACAAAATACCCCTAATGGAAAAGGATAACAAAAACCACAGCGAAAAGCAAGGCTGGAACAAAGGCCTTGTCTCGTCATGATATTTGTCAAGGACTAGAAATTCCATTTTTTTATTACTCTTTTGTGTTGACAAAGCATAGAGCCATCAAATATAATGTAATCTGTCGATGCGGCCGTGGCGGAACTGGCAGACGCGCTAGTTTCAGGTACTAGTGGGCTAACGCTCGTGGAGGTTCAAGTCCTCTCGGCCGCACCAGTTTGAAAAAATAAGTTGCACACATATTTGAACATAAAAATAGAAGACCGAAATTGTCGGTCTTTTTCTTATCCTATCTTTATTAAATTCAGTTGTATCTATTCCCGCCTGACAATAGTCTGCCGAGGATTATAGATCTTTATTTTCCTTTTTTCCTTTTTCTTTATTTGAGCCAATTCCTTTCAGTGTATTGGCAAACCACGGAAGCGGTACCTTATTTATTTTTGCTACATATCCGATGACTCTTGTAACATAAATCATCCCTACCCAAAAGACAATTAAATAATGGACATTGGATACGACTTTGGCGGGATAGTATTCAATGCTACTTAGCCCGGAAGTCAAGTCGACAAAGTAATTATGAGCAATAACACCAACCATAATTGCTGCTAAATTTACACAAAAAGCACATAGTTTGGCCTGTAAGCTATGATCTTTTTCCCTCCCTTCTTTAACGGCTCCAGGTATTAAGCTTATGAATGCGTCAAAAACGGCAAGTCCAATAAACCCACCAATAATACTAAAAATAGGAACACCAGTCCAAGCCGCAAAAGCAGAACATAGCGCTGCTAGAGAGGCAATTAAGCCGACATGCTGATTATAAGAATTTTTGATCTCTTCAGCAAAAGATTCAATTGGAGAACAAGCAAGCCATCCCATAATAGCACCACCAATCCTTGATAGAACACTATTATGTTTATTCAATAACTTTAGTTCTTTATACCCTGACTTTATTTCAAAACTTTCATCAGTAAAAATTACTGTATATTCAGCAAATATAACCCTATGTTTTTCATAAACATCAACATTAGGCCCATCAATTCCTGCACTAGATGTTAATTCTATATTATTTGGTGAAGTGAAGCTTTTTATAGCGGATACAAAATCTGAATGATTACTCTCAGGGGAAGTCTTGGCTTTTAATATTTTGTTAAAGTCTACATCCATTGTGAGCGTATTCATTCCTTTTCTCCCTTTCCCATTGTTATTAATATTCGATATTCGTTAAGTTTCTTCCTCCCTTTACTGACAACAAACTTATATGATCCGAGTGATTTTATCAGCATATCATTAAATACGATCTTTACCGAAATATCTTTTGTTCCTTTTGGTATTTCAATTTTTAACGGCAGTTTGGTGACATACTCATCTTTATCATCTTTTACTGTCATTTCAAGTATGATATCACCCTCATTTTCTTCAGCGTCTTCCGACTCAAAAACCTGAACCCCAACAATAATATTAAGGGATATTTTTTCATACAATGCCTTGATTGTTTTTGTGAAAAGAATGTTTTTGTAACTTAAGGATTCATTTTCATTAATGACATCTTCACACGCCATAATATACGGAACATTGACTCTAGCCATATGATGTATCCACCTTAAATCATAGAATATTTTACATATCTTACATAATAAAGGAATTAATCAAATTTGTCATTAATTTCCCAGCAAAATACCAATAAAATCTTTTCTTTATGATATTAAAAATAACCCGACCGAAGCCGGGTTAAGAGACATTGCCTTGGTTATTCAACTGACCACGTTCTCGGGAGTCCCCGCCAGAAACTGTTCCAAATTGTGCACAGCCAGATCCATAAGCCTGATTCTTGCCTCCAGCGAGGCCCATGAAATATGTGGCGTAATGATGCAGTTCTTGGCCTGAAGTAACGGGTTATCCCTTTGAATCGGTTCTGTCGACACAACATCCAGTGCTGCTCCTGCAACTTTGCCGCTGTTCAGGGCCTCTGCTAAATCCTCCTCGACGATTAAAGGGCCTCTTGCGTTATTTACGATCATCACACCGGGCTTCATTTTAGCAATACTTTGCTTGTTAATGATTCCTTTGGTATTTTCAAATAACGGGCAGTGCAGCATGATTGCGTCAGATTCGGTAAGCAGTGTATCCATATCGACATATTTCATATCAGGACTTTCCAAAGACGAATCGGGATTGCTGTCGACAGCTAGAATCCTCATCCCCAAAGCCTGAGCTATTCTTCCCGTCGCCTGGCCAATTCTGCCATAACCGATGATTCCAATGGTCTTTCCCGCCAGTTCTATGAGCGGGTACTTCCAGTAACACCAGTCGGGATTGCCAGACCATTCTCCTATTTGAACCGATTCACTGTGCGGCCAGACATGGCAGCACATTTCAAGCAGCAGCGCAATTGCCATCTGAGCGACAAAATTCGTCCCATAGGCTGGAATATTTGTTACGACAATTCCTCTTTCCTTGGCTGCCTCAACATCGACAATGTTATAGCCTGTTGCGAGAACCCCGATAAATTTTAAATCTGGTGCGTTTTCCAGCACGATTCTGGATAATGGTGTTTTATTGGTAAAGACGATCTCCGCCCTGTCAATTCTCTCCAGGATTAAATCTTCAATACCGGCATGATATGCGGTGCGATCATAGACAGTAAGCTCCCCAAACCTTTCCAGTCCGCTCCATGATATATCTCCGGGATTAAGTGTATATCCATCCAAAACGACAATTTTCATAGTGTCCCCCCTGTACGATTTTGAGCGTTAATGATCTTTTGGGCATAACCCTTCATGCCGGAACGATCGTCCAGCCAGGTACAGGCGGAAGATCCTTTCAGCAGCTCTCTCCAGCAGCACTTCCGCATTCTGGATTGCGTCTACTAGACTAACAGGTCCTTCCGTAATGCTGAATACCCCGGAAAACCCATGTTTGTAAAGCAGCTGGGCATCTTCCGTCAACCCGCCGGACAAACAGACGACCGGGACTTGATGTTTTACAGCTTTTTCAGCTACGGCCAGCGGTACTTTGCCGAAGAGTGTCTGGTGGTCGGTCAAACCCTCACCTGTTATGACTAAATCCGCATCATTCAGAACCTTGTCCATATCTGCCGCTCTCATTATGAGCTGCGCTCCAGGCTGCAGATTTGCCTTCAGAAAAGCAATCAGAGCCGCTCCAACGCCTCCTGCAGCTCCGGCACCAGGAATATCCCGCACCTGAAGCCCGGTACTTTTCTGAATGATTTCAGCATAGTGCCGGAGATTCTTGTCCAAAAGAGCAGTCATCTCCGGTGTCGCTCCTTTTTGCGGGCCGTAGACTGCCGAGGCCCCCTGCGGGCCGCAAAGCGGATTGGTCACGTCACATGCAGCCATTATTTCTGTATCGCTCAGCCTGGGGTCAAAGCCAGAAAAATCTATATCCGTTATTTCAGTCAGATGGCCGCCTCCAAAAAGGATTTCCTGACCATGCCGGTTCAGGAGTCTTACTCCTAAGGCCGTGGCCATTCCGGCTCCTCCGTCATTCGTACCGCTCCCACCGATACCCAGAATTAATTTTTTAGCTCCAGTGTCCAAGGCATACCTTATTAACTCTCCAACACCATACGATGTCGTCAGCAAAGGGTTTCTAAGGTTTGCAGGAATTAAATTTAAGCCTGCCGCCGCTGCCAGTTCAATCACGGCTGTTGTTCGGTCTTCTAACAAACCAAAAAAAGCATCCGTCGTTTCACCCAATGGCCCTTTTACCCTGGCTGGTATGATCTCACCACCTAGAGCCGCAATCATCGCCTCTACGGTACCTTCGCCGCCATCAGCCATCGGGATCAATTTTACAGCAATATCCCGCTCAACGTTCCGAATACCTCTTTCGATTGCCCTGGCAGCGCTAAGCGCGTTCAGACAGCCTTTATAAGCGTCAGGTGCAACAACAATCTTCATGGTGCCCCCCACCGTATTCCCTACTTAAAGTCTTCGGTTGCCTTCAAAGGTCCGTTTGCGAGGATACCCTCCACTTCTTCGAATCCTATCGGGAAAGCATAATTATAACGCGCAGGAAGCGCCAATACATATTTCGAATTTCGTCCGAGTTCACTTGGCGGCATCGGTGCCGCACCAACACTGAATTTTTCATTCAATAAGTCTGTCCATTGGTTTAACGTAAATATCATAATCGGAACGTCCTGACGAGGCTGCTCCGGAGTCCATAGCGGATGACGAATCCGAATGAGCCGGTTCGTTTCAATCACTCGACCGCTTTGCGAACCATCTATAGCAATACCTTCCCATTGCTCATTTACAATTGAGTAGCCCTTCCAACTATCCGGTAACGCAAAATTAAAACCATACACTGTGTTTTGATAGATCACCGGATTGTTGTCTCCATTTGCCTCATTTGATCCGTTTGAGCCGGTCATCTGACCTGTCTGGTTTGTATCCTGATTCAAACCATTGATCTGATCCATACCATTCGATTGATTCGTACCATTCATTTGATCGTTGTTTGCGCAGCCGGCCGTCAAAATTCCCAGTCCCAAAATCAAAATCAGTAAACAGGAACTAAATCGTTTCATAACTCCCCCTCCTTCCGGAATCAGCTTTATCATAGCATTATTTTATTCCCTGATACAATATCAGACGAGAATGAAATATACGAATCACCTTTAACTCGTTAGCGCTTATTATCAATATCTGCATTTTTTAATTTTGAGAAAAGCCCCAATTACCATCGATTAGTCTGCGTGGCACAGTTCCACGATAAGCGGAGCAAGGATTGCGTAGCGCGGCCTTTTGCGTCAAGGAGGACGCAAAAGGCCGAAAGTGGTATTATGGCACGCAGACAAGCCCAAAAGCCTTTTAGCACGCACTTAAGCAACTTAAGCAATTAAGCAGTATAAGCCCACAAAAAATGAGGGCACATTACGTACCCCCACAGAATCTGCAAACCTAAATCCATAAGATCAAGAGGCTGGATTCTACAAGACAAAAAACGCTACAGCAATGATCAAATATACCGCTAGCAGCTGAACCCCTTCCATCCAGTTCGATTCCCCGTCCGTCGCTACCCTGTTGGCAATCAGAACTGAAAAGACGAGGGCTACAATTTCAAATTCATTGAAAACGATACTCATTGGTGTAAACAGTAAGCTCAGAAAGATCAATACAGGCGTGACAAACAAAATGATCTGCAGGCTTGACCCGATTGCAATCTCAACGGCGACATCCATTTTATTCTTCATCGCCATGACAATCGCCGTGCTGTGTTCAGCAGCATTACCGATGATCGGAATAAGAATAATGCCGACGAAAAATTCGCTTAGCCCGATCGCTTCCGACATTGGCTCTACAGCACTGACCAAGAACTCACTCTCCAGCCCGATCAGCACAGTGGCCCCGACCAAAACGGCAATTGCTTTTTTTATGGACCACTTCGGAGAGCTTTCCTGGGAATGGTCGATTGAATAAATATCTTTGTGCGTGTAAAAAGAAAAGACTAAACTCAGAATGTAGATAATAAACATGATGACTGCCACAATGATACTGAGTCCTTCATAACGCGTATTTAGGAGTGCCGGGTTCAGCGTATGTGTGAAGATAGCCGGAATCGTCAAACCAATAACCGCAAACAACAGCATACTGGCACTGTTGTCAATAACCTTTTGATTAAAACGCTGCGACTTGTATTTGATTCCACCAAAGATCATGCTTAAACCCAGCACCAGCAGAATATTGCCAATGACTGATCCGGCAATGGATGCTTTAACAACCTCAAAAAGACCTGCTTTTAAAGCAAAGAAAGAAATAATCAGTTCTGTTGCATTGCCAAACGTTGCATTCAAAAACCCGCCCATCTTGGGCCCTGAATAGAAGGAAATTTCCTCTGTTGCTTCGCCCATCAGCGCTGCCAAAGGAATAATAGCCAGTGCTGTCAAGACAAACATCAGCGTTGGTGTCCAATGCAAAAACTCACCGACAATAGTGATCGGCACAAATAGGAGCATGTAACGTAAAATCTTCACTTTTTTCGTTCCTTTCGAATAAGCTAGAATACTATAGTCCATCTCCGGGCTGCAGCACTGCGGGAACAAGTTCCAGCCGGTTTTGGTTGTACAAGACACAGAGCGCTAATTGACATTATATAAAAAATGAGATGCTTTTTCAATTCTTAAACAAAAATGCCAAACAAAGATTATAAAGGTCCCTCCAGAATCCGCTGCAGGAAACACGAATGTTGATCTCGAATTATTCATTATAATTGTACTTACATCAAAAGCATCAAAAATTAATCCAAAATTTTGACAATACAAAAAACGCCTAAAATCAGGAGGAACATACTATGTTGGTTGTTGCACTTAATGGGAGCCCAAAACCCAATGGAAATACGGCTCAAAGTCTTCAAATTGTTCTTAAGGAATTAGAAAAGGAGGGCATTCAGACCGAACTGCTGCAATTAGGCGGAAAACCGATTTTTGGCTGTAAGGTCTGCGGAAAATGCGCTCAGAGCAAAGACAGAAGCTGCCCGGGCCATAACGACGAATTGAATCCGGTTCTGCAAAGAGTCTTTGAAGCTGATGGCATTCTGATCGGTTCCCCAAGCTATTTCAGTAACATGACCCCCGAAGTCAAAGCTTTTATTGATCGCTGCGGCATCGTTAACGGGGCCAATGGCCGTTTATTGACCAGAAAAGTTGGTGCCGCGGTTGTGGCTGCGCGGAGAGCCGGTACAAATTTCGTTTTTTCTTCAATCAATCTATTCTTTGGCATTACCGAAATGATCACCGTAGGTTCCAGCTACTGGAATATGACACTTGCCCATAAACCCGGGAATGTCCAACAGGATGAGGAAGGCATCCATACATTTCAGACACTTGGCAAAAATATGGCCTGGCTTCTAAAGAAAATCAATCGGGAACAGTCGTGAACAACAAACCTATTGCAGTTTTTCAGATGCTTCTGTCCGATCTGCCTGAGGTTCCAATATCAATACCAATGGCCGGTTTTTTTTTGTTTATTCCTAAAGCCAGAAACCGCAGACCAGGTATCCGCGAAGCAAATTCAAACCACAGCCAAGGGAATAATATTCCGATAATAAGAAAACGCCAAGGATTAATTGTAATAAAACCACCAATCACTGAATTCACAAACAAATGAAGAAACATGATTGCCATCGAACTTTGGCCCAGGGAACTAAATAACTTTCTACTAAAAGTCCAATTACTGAGCATCCTGCTTAGGCCGGAGATCAGCAGAACTGCAGCCATTGGCACAAGGATGTTCGTACCGAAAAAGTAATACTGACGGTGCTTAAAGTCCAAACCAAACCTTAGGTAATCCTGAAAATATGCATAAAGGAACAAGATAAGAAAGACTGCTGAAAATAAAAGAATGATTTTGTTTAGCTGGGCATTTACCAGCCATTTTTTTTGTTTAAAAAGGAAACCCAGCGCATAAAAAACGATTCCAAAAAGGGCCACATCCATATTCCAGGGAACAAAGAAATCTTGGTGAAAGCGTGATTCCCAGAAGGCAAAAACAAAACATGCCGCGATCGTCAGCACGACAAGCCACCTTGGACGAATCTTCCGGATGACGAAGTCAAAAAATATCTGGACAAAAAATAAACAGGTCACAAACCAAAAGGTTCCGTAAGCACCTTCCAGCTTGCTTCCGCCCAGAATCAATGCTGTCCAGTTGATATCCACAGATTGGCCTTTAAGGACACTTAATACGGCCAGAAAGGCCGTAATCAGAATGATATAAAAAACATAAGGAACCAGAAGCTGTTTTGACCGCCTGACTAAATATTGCAGCGGCACTACTTTACCGACAGGTCTGTACAGGTAGCCGCTGATAAAGAAAAACAAAGGCATATGGAAAAAGAACATCAGAAAAGAATAAGGATGGCCGGCATGTCCCCAGACGACGCTCAGTATCCCTATTCCCTTCATTACATCCAGCCAAATGATCCGGCTCTCATTATTCTCCGCGGCAAGTCCCTGTGCTGTCATCACGATATCCTTCAGGTAAGATTTGTGATCGTCCCCTGTCAACCTTAAATAACAATGGGACCGATAGTACTAGTCTATCACAGCCCGAAGGGATGAACCACCATTTTTATTCAGGATGCTCTTGCAGCATTTCTTCAAAAGTTGTCTTCAAAAGTTATAAAGGTTATAGCGGCTTAATGAACATTTGTGTCCAGTAGATATTGCCTTCACTGTCTTTGGCCGCTCCTACACCTATTTCTAGATAAGATGGACTTAGGATATTGCTGCGGTGTCCCGCAGAATTCATCCAGCTGTTCATTACTTCCTGCGGTGTTTGCTGGCCATAGGCAATGTTCTCAGCCGCGGCTGAAAACCGGATGCCAAAGGACTCCATCATTTTGAAAGGAGATCCATAAGTCGGCGACTCATGAGCAAAGTACCCTTTATTGATCATATCCTGCGACTTGTATCTTGCGACCCTGCATACTTCCCAGTTTTGTTTCAGCAGTTGCAAACTCTTTTTTGACCGTTCAACATTCACCAGGCGAATTACTTCCGTTTCTAGGGCTTTAACGCTGTCGATGTTCGGGATCAATATCTTCTGCCCGGGGTAAATCAGTCTAAGATTTTGGATTTGCGGATTAGCCTGGGCCAATTCACTTAATCCAATCTCATACCTTACTGCAATTTTCCACATACTGTCTCCAGCCTGAACGGTATACTGGGTCGATTGGGCAAAAACTTGTCCAGTGCCGCACAACAAAAACAATAATCCTAAAACAGGAATGATTACATTCCGATCCATTGCATTTTTGTTCATCAAATTCACCTCCTATCCTTTAGTTATTTTGAACAACTTTCCCATCTTGCATTCAAGCTGCATCAGGCCTATAATTTTGCCAGCAAGACTTATTCCCTTAGGGATATGTTGTAGCGTCACCATTAGGAGGTTGAAACGATGGTCAAAGAAAAAATTTTGATTCATGCCTGTTGCGCCACCTGTGCAGGTTATGTCCTGGAGCAGCTTTCTGGGGATTTTACTCCGGTCATCTACTATTGCAATCCTAACATTCATCCGAAGGAAGAATACCTACTCCGGAGCAGTGAACTGCAAAAATATGCCGCTGCCCAAAACATATCTTTTATCGAGGATCCTTATGTCCCCCGACAGTGGTTGACACAAGTGAAAGGTTTGGAGAATGAACCGGAGAAAGGACTTCGCTGTGACCGCTGCTTTGCTCTGAGACTTCAAAAAACGGCCGCATATGCTTTGAAAAACGATATCAGCATCTTTACAACCACGCTGACCATCAGCCCTCATAAAAGCAGCAAACGCATTCTAGAGATAGGTCAAAAGGTTGCTGATGAGAACTGTCTCAAATTCTTGGCCAGAAATTTTAAAAAACAGGATGGATATAAAAAGACGATGGAGATCGCGCGGTCCCAAAATTTCTACCTTCAAAAATATTGCGGCTGTGTTTATTCCGTTCGTTGAATAACAGAATAACCAAAACTTAACTACTAGATTTTTGTTTATAATCGTTGACTTTAAGGCTTTTCCATGTTAATTTTTTATTGAAGAGTCTCTAGATAATTGATGTCTAGGTATAAAATCTAGCCGCAGTTGTCTTTGGACTTTGCGCAAGAAGCTCCCGGACGCGGGAGCTTCTGTTATTTTATCCAATTATTTTTGACCGGTAGAAAATACACCATTGCACATTCTTATACATATATTGCATCAAATACCAATTCATACCAATTATACAAGGGGGGTCTTGCGATTATGGCTTACGAAGGTGCAGTTGCCGGTAATGTTGTAACAGGAGGCGCAGTTGGTGGTTGTTGCTGTACGCCAAATTTTTGCGGAATTGCTATTGTAACAGTGATTATTCTGCTCTTGATTGCGATGGGGATTTTATTCTAAGAACCCAATATCTTATTATTTAATCTGACTATAAGAGAGGTGAAAAATAAATGTACGGTTATGGATGCTGCTGCAGAACTGCCCCGGTGGCTCCGGTTGCCCCAGTGGCTCCGGTATATGGCGGTGTAGGTGTAGGTATTATCGCGATTGCGATTCTTATCCTTATTGCTCTGGGTGTAATCTTCTAAAAAATTGTAAAACGAATAAGAGGAGGACAAAAGTACGTATCTTTTGTCCTCCTCTTAATTGGGGACAAATACGTCACTTTGTCCCTCGAGACCACGATACTTTATTTACTGTCAAAAAGCTTTAGAACCGGGAAGGAATTCCATAGTTTCTATGGAATAATTTAAATATACAGTCAGCATAATAAAGTATCAGAGGTTTTACTATGAAGAATGTTGCATTTTTTCTTATTCCGAAAAAAGATGTCATCTTTCTTAAAAAAAATGCTACGATGCGTCAGGCGCTTGAACGTATGGAGTACCATGGATATGCCGCGATCCCTCTGGTGGATTCCAAGGGGCATTACGCGGGAACTGTAACAGAGGGCGACCTCCTTTGGAAGCTGAAGAATACCCCTGATCTCACGTTCGGCAACACGGAAAAAATACATCTGGATGAGATTGAACAACGTACCCAGAATGCACCCGTTTCGATCAATGCACAGATCAATGATCTTATTTCTAGGGCGATCCAGCAGAATTTTGTTCCCGTGATTGACGATCAGGGAATTTTTATCGGGATCGTTCGACGCCGCGAAATTATCGAATATTGTGCGAAACTACTAAATGTAAATGCAGATAATCTTAGAATCATATAAAAAGGGAAATAATTTAAGGACGCTACCACTCCTTGCCAGCTATGGCAACACGGTAACGTCCTAAACATTTCTATATGGATCATGTGATTGCTGATAGAAGCTTATCCTTCTTTTTTCTCTTCAGTCGAATCCTTGGTTCCCTTGACGCTGTCTTCCAGATCATCGGTCGCGGACTTAAATTCTTTAATACCTTTGCCCATAGCTTTGCCCAATTCAGGAAGTTTCCCTGGGCCAAAAATAATCAACACAACGACTAAGATAATGACTAATGTCATGGGAGCAATCATTCCAAAAATAGGTTGCACTTCTGTCACCCTCCTTTTCATATTACTATATCATGAAATCTACAAAAAACCAATTTCTTTACCCTACATCATCCTATCGTAGAAAGAGAAAAATTACAAGTATTTTCGCCAGAAAACATGGATTGATAAACAAGATATAATTCCCAGATTAATCCCCATAATTCTCCTGAAGCCTCAGTTACGCAAATGCCCATCTCTTTAGCTTCAGCCCGGCCTATCGGATAACCGTGCGAAAAATAACCGTTTGTGAGGTTTTGCGTGACCACTTTCACCTTTTCTTTATTATTTTTCAGCATATATTTGGAAAGCAGAGATTCGGCATATTGTCTGGAAGCCTTTAAGGCTTTCTCATAATCCCCAATCAGCCACGGATCAAGTTTATTCAAAACCGAATTGACGATGATTTCAGAGACCTCCGTATTCGAGTTGTTTTCTATGAGTTCTTCAATATATTCAAAGCAGCAGCGCAGGGCCTGGACCGGTATCCAGAAATCCTTATACAACGGATGCTTGACTAACGGGTCTATCGGCCCCAGCTCGGATATTGGGCCCATCACAACTTCATCCGCTCCCAGAACAATCATTGAAGCTGCTGATTTCGCTGAAAAAGGAACAATGACTGAAAACTCTTCACAAAATTCTCTGATTAGCATGACAACCTTATAGGGTGTGTCAACCGCACCTCCATAGCTGTGCAGGAAAAGGTCAATTTTTGGGGTTCTTCCAATCTTATTCAATTCCTGATACAGCGGAACCAGAATTCCATCGTCGAGAGGTGTATAAGAAAAATAGACAATAACTTTAGAATGCCGTATTTTTTCTATTTCTTCCAATAATGCTTTCCTTCTCTGGTCATTCAAAAAATACACAGCTCCTTACTTAGTAATTCATGTATAATATACTATTTTTTACCATATCAATGGGTGTTTGTATCTCTTGAAAAAATAGCAAAAGCCGCTGCGGCGGCTCTTAATGATAATTTAAGGTTGACGTGGTACTAGTACCACGTCAACCTTAAATTATCCATCATAACGTGAGTAGATTTTTCGCAACTTCGTATCTTAGTAGCTTCTCTCACCGATGAAATCAGCCAGCTCAATTAAAGCAGCCTTGGCCGGGATATCGGGGAGTTCTCGAAGGTTTGTTTTAGCTTTGACAATATACTGCTCAACCACTTTGCTGGATTTATCGATTCCGCCTGCCTGGATTATCAGCTGGATTGCCTCGGCTACTTCGGCATCCGTTTTCGTTTTCTGCCCCAAAAGCTCCTTTAATCTTTCTTTCTGCAGAGAATCCTTTAATGCAAAGATCATCGGCAGGGTAATGATCCCCTGGCGGATATCTCCTCCGACCGGTTTTCCCAGTTCTTTGGGATTTGCAGTTATATCAAGGATATCATCGACAATTTGAAACGCGAGACCGAGGTAATTACCGTACTTGCTCATCAGCCATATCTGTCTCGGACTGGCATTCGATACTTTGGCACCTAATTTGCAGCATAAGCCGATCAGCAGCGCTGTTTTCCGCTGAATGCGATAAAGGTACTGCTTCAAGGTTTGTGTTGTATCGTATGAGGACTTGATTTGCTGAATTTCACCCTGACACATTTCAATACAGACATCAGCTAAAATGCTGGATACCGCAGAATTATCAATCTTCACAATCAGTTCTAGGGCCTTAGCAAACAGGTAGTCCCCTGTCGCCATCGATACGGTATTTCCCCAGCCTGCGGTTAGGGTTGGACGTCCTCTGCGTGTAAGGGACGCATCGACAACATCATCGTGAATCAATGTTGCCATATGTATAAGTTCCAGGGCCATTGCAACAGGAAGAAGCTTCTCAAACCGGTAGTCAAAAAATTTCCCGGCAAGAAGCGTAAAACTCGGACGCAACCTCTTTCCGCCAGCTTGCAGAAGATAAAGACAAGTTTGCGAAAACATAGGATCATCGACATTAAGAAATTTATCAAGTTCCTTTTCGACTTTTTTCAGATCTGCATTGATTTCTCTAAAAAATTTCTGACGTTTCAACTATTATTCACCCGCTTGCATGTCTTTCTGATTCTCTTGTTTATCGGGAGACGGTTCTTCAATTTCCTGATAGGAAAGAAGCTCTTCATCTTCCGCTATTTTTTTAGACTGAGCCGGTTTATCCTTAGGAGGATCTTCTTTCAAAGCATTTTGAATTAGACCGTTGGGAGCACTAAGCGCACCCCTAAATTCTCTGGTGACTTCATTGGTAAATTTTCGTACCTGAAATATTATTTTGCCCAAAGTCCTCGCCACAACGGGCAAATCCTCCGGCCCAAATAGAACGACAGCGATGACCAATATTAGCGCAATTTCAGTCATACTCATTGGTTCTGTCCCCCTCCCTCTTCGTTTTCGGAAGGCTGAAGTTCTTTTTTCTTTCTCGTAATAAGATAGCCCAGCCATATACTTAGTTCATAAAGCATGTATATTGGGCCTGCCATCAGTAGCTGGGTTAGAAGATCCGGTGTCGGGGATACGACTACGGTAAGTATAACAATGGCAAAAAAAGCCCATTTGCGAAATTTGGCAAGCGTTTTTGGAGACAAATGCCCGGTTCTCATCAGGAAAAGCAATACAACCGGTAGCTGAAATACTGCTCCGAAAGTCCCCATAAACGTTAAGATAAATTTCAGATAAGAGGATTTGGTCACAAAAGGCGTAGAATCTACGGCTCCTCCTCCTGCAAGCAACAGGAACTTCAAACAGACCGGCAAAACAAGATAGTAGGCAAAAGCGGCACCGGCAATAAAAAGAATAAATGATGACGCAACGATGTAGTAAAGATATTTACGTTCGTTTTTTTTGAGACCCGGAAGTATAAAGCTCCAGATCTGCCACAATACAACGGGAAGGGCAATCATAATACCGGTTACTACCGATATTTGCAGCTTTACCATAATCGGCTCCATTGGAGTTGTGGTAATAAAGCTTACTCCGGCCATTTCCGTGACAGGGTCTGCCAAAAAACCGTATACATAGTCGCTGAAAATATACCCGATAACCGTTCCGATAGCAATCGCATACAAAGAAATAAGAAATACTTTTCTTAATTCTTTAACATGTCCCAGAAGCGTCATTTCTACGTTTCTTTGTTTTCTCCGTTGCACTATTTCGCTCCTCCATCAGCTAAATATAAGCCATTAATTATTCTATCATGATATTTCAAGAATACCAAATATACTTTCCATGTTCTAGAAAAGTTTCTGATTCGCGTCAGACAAAAAAAACCTCAGGTCTGAGATTGATATTTAGCAATGTTTCTCAGTGGCTTGAGAGCTCCAAGATCTTCACGAAGGATATTTATTATTGTAAGACTCCTGTACCGGCACGTTTATTTCGCTCGATTTCCGCTGATAGAAATTCCATTAATTCCTGTAAAGGTTTGATCGGTAGATAATCGCGGATTTGAGCCAGGTTCTCTTCTGCTTTACTGAGATTTTCCTGTAATATTGAAGCACAGTCCGGCTCTTCCGAAGCTGCCCAGGCCATCCCTATACAGTACCCAAAGTTCTCCAGTTTATCTATATGCGTTTGGGGAATCCCAGAAAGTTTAGCACTGAGTTTCACAGCCAGCGCTGTCAGAGAAGCTCTTTCTTTCCCTAAGATCATGTTATATCCCTGGAAAGGGATACACTTATTTTTATACCGCCAGCGTATCAGAATGCCTTCATTGATCGTCTTGATCAGTTTGACAAACTGGCTGGCATATGGAAATATATCTTCCTGACATACCTTCTTCAGAGTTTGTCCAAACATAAAATCCCCTGTCAGTACAGGAAACTGCCTGGCATGTTCGGACATATCCTCATCAGTAATCAGTTTATGAATATGATGCGCCAAAAAAACATATTGAAAAACGGTTGCGAGGGAAAGAATAGTTTTGTTGATTTTTCCGGTCATGAAGCTTACAGACAAAACCAATGCCGGACTCATATACCTATCCAGATTATTCATCGGCAGCTTCAACAGATCATCAAGCGTTGATGAATTAAACTGCATTTCTTTATTCATTTCCGTTTCAACTGTTTTTAGTTCCGATTCAACGCTATAAACTTCGATCACCTTTGATTCCCCTCCAGAAATCCTAAGTTTTCCACATAGTTCTGTGTTATTTTACATTATTCGTGATTAAAAATAAAAATCCTGCCCTGTCGTTTCTGTCTATTATTCAAGAAACGACATAATTCTATACATAATGTATGTATTGTATCAAGTAAATAGACCTTTAGCAATCCCGAGTCTGCCAAAGGTCTATCTTTTTTGTTAGATCATTTTTGCAATGAGTTCGGCCGGATCGACAACGTGAACATTTCGATCAGGCTTAGCCTTATCTTTGACGCCGTCTTCCAGCATCGTAATGCAGTATGGGCAGTTGGCGCCAATGGCTTGAGGATCTTTGGAAAGTGCTTGTTCTACTCTTAGGTTATTGATACGGTCACCCAGATTTTCCTCCATCCACATTCTGGCTCCACCTGCACCGCAACAAAAGCTCTTGTCATGGTTGCGGTCCATCTCGACGAGCTGAACCCCCGGAATCCTATTGAAGAGTGCTCTTGGTGCATCATATTCCTGCTGGTAGCGCCCGAGATAACAGGAGTCATGATACACAATTCTTTGTTCCGGCAGCCGAACGTCTTTATTCAGTTTCAGCTTGCCTTCTTCGATAAGCTGGTTAATGAACTGGGTATGATGAATCACTTCATAATTACCGCCAAGTTCCGGATACTCATTTTTCAGGGTATTGAAGCAGTGCGGACAGGTAGTGATAATCTTTTTCACGCCATAGTTATTCAGGATGCCTATATTTTCTTTGGCCATGAACTGGAAGAGATATTCGTTGCCGGCACGGCGGGCAAAATCACCGCAGCATTTCTCTTCTCTGCCAAGGATCGCAAAGTTGACGCCGGCAGCCTTAAGGATTTTGGCAGTAGCTACAGAAACCTTCTTCGCACGGTTGTCGAAAGAACCGGCACAGCCTACCCAGAATAGATACTCCGGATTCTCTGCTGTTTTCATGACCGGGATATCAAGATCTTTGGCCCAGCCGGCACGCTCGCTCCAGCTGACGCCCCATGGATTGTATTTGCTCTCCACATTACGGAAAGCGAGCTGCAGCTCAGGTGCATAGTTGTTTTCATTCATCACCTCATACCGACGCATATCAATGATCTTGTTGACATGTTCGTTCGATACCGGGCATAAAGTCTGACAGGCTGAACAGGTCGTACAGGACCAGAGTTCATCACGTGTAAAGACATCGCCGATTAAGTGCTTTTGAAGTATTTCCGCACACTCGCGGTCCTCCTTGGCAATCTTCCTGAAATCTTCAGCTGTTAAATCAGCTGTGGATTCAAGGCCAAGCTTGGTCATCTCAGCGCCTTTTTCCAGAAGATGATCTTTCAGCTCTCTGCTTAAGAGTTTTTTCGGATTCAACGGTTTACCGGAGATATTGGCCGGACAGTTATCCATACAACGGCCGCATTCTCCGCACGCGAAGCTGTCCAGCAGTTGCTTCCAGGTAAAGTTTTCAATTCTGCCTACACCGTACTCCGTAACCTTTTCGTCCAGCAGATCCATTGCCGGAATCTGAGCGCCGGCAGGTTTCAATGTAGCAAAATAGCCATTGAACGGCGAGGCCAGCAAATGCATGTGCTTGGAGTTCGGGATATAGACCAGGAACCCGAGAATGATCAGCACATGGGTCCACCAGCAAATTTCAATGATGACACGGAGCGTTTCAGCGTTGTAGCCCTGGTACAGTCCGGCAAACAGATGATAGATGAAGGCCAGGTTATAAGCAGAGTTTGCCTCTAAGACAATTTTGGCTCCACTGGTCAGCCATTCGGTGATAATAACCAGGAAGATCAGAATCACGATGATCGCGGCTTCCGGTGTTCGGTAGAGACGTTTGGGCTTGACGATCCATCTTCTGATCACACCAATGATTAAACCAACAAATACGAGTGTCGACAGAATGTCTTTAATTAGATAGAAGTAGGGATTTGTTCCGAGCAATGGAACATGGACAGATGGGAACAGTCCTTCGATCATAAACGGGATTTCTCCTAAGGCAATGAATATGAATCCCCAGAAGATAAACAAGTGAATATAGCCGTAAAATTCCCTGAGCATTTTGCCCTGCAATAAAACGGTCACAATAAAATTCTTTAAACGTTTGCCCGGGTTGTCAAACCTGTTTTCTTTCGCGCCTAAAGTCAAAATACGAATTTTTTTACTTAAGGCGTGAACAAACGCATAAACTGCAAGTCCTGTCAGCACTAAAAATATAATCAGCTTTAAAGAAAGCAATTCTAACACCTTCCTTTTCTTAATCTTCCTCTTTTATCCTTTTATCCGTCAGCCGTATCTTCTTATCATTAGAGACCGTTTTTTACGCCCTTTTTAACGCTTTGATCTTTTGGGTCAGCATCGGCACAATTTGGTGAAGATCCCCAACAAGGCCATAAGTCGCGATGTTGAAAATTGGCGCTTCGGGATCATTGTTAATTGCGACAATGATTTCAGAGGTATTCATTCCGGCAAGATGCTGAATAGCGCCTGAAATACCACAGGCAATATAAAGCTTCGGGGCAACCGTTTTTCCGGTCTGCCCTACCTGACGATAATGCGGAACCCATCCTGCATCAACTGCTGCGCGTGATGCACCGGCTACACCACCAAGGGCTTCAGCCAGTTCTTCAATCAAACGGTAATTTTCCGGACCGCCGATGCCTCTGCCGCCGGAGACGATGATCTCAGCATCCTGTAGATTGACGGTATGAGATATGCTTTGAACAATATCTAAAATCTTGGTGGTCATATCCGCTTCTTTAACAGAGCTTTCACAGCGAATAACTTCACCTGTCCGGTTATAATCGGGATCATCCATCTTCATGACTTTTGGACGGACTGTGGCCATCTGCGGGCGGTGATTTGGGCATAGAATGGTCGCCATCACATTACCGCCAAACGCAGGCCGGGTCTGTCTTAACAGACGTGTTTCCGGATCAATGGAAAGAGCGGTGCAGTCCGCCGTAAGACCGGTGGTAATTCTGACAGCAATGCGTGCTGCAAAGTCACGTCCATTATTGGTCGCGCCAAACAATAGAATTTCCGGTTTATATTTATTGATGATTTCAACAATCGCATCCGTGTAGGAATCGGTACGATAATCCTTAAACACAGGGCCGTCTACCAGATAGACCTTTTCGGCTCCGTAAGCAAAACACTCTTTAGCAAGTTCGCCGACATTTTCGCCAAGAAGCACGCCCGCTAATTCCACCTTCAGTTCATTAGCCAGCTTGCGGCCTTCACTTAGCAGCTCAAGCGCTACGGTGTCAATCTTTCCGTTGCGCTGTTCGATAAAGACCCAAACACCCTTGTAGACGTCGTTGTTTTTAGGAGCTTTTTTAGCTTTTTTGGTGACTTCTATCGCACTGTTCGGACAAGCTTTGCTACAGGCTCCGCAGCCAGTACAATTATCCTTTAATTTCGCAATACCAGCAACAATCTCTATAGCGCCAAAAGGACATCTATCAACACAAGCGCCGCAGCCATTACATTGATTTTCTTGAATCTTTACACTCATTTTTCTGCTCCTCCCTTATACGATTTCAGCGGCCTGCAGCTTCTTAATCAGCAAATTACATAGTTGTTCGTCTGTTTCACCTTTAAGCAGTTCACTCTGAATTTTCACTTCAGGCGTAAAAATCTGCATTACCTGGGTGCAGGAGCCGTTCAGTCCGGTCTTTTCGGCAGGAGCTTCAATATCCGCAGCAGACCAGGTTGATACCGGCATTCTTGAGGCTTTGATCGAACCTTTAACGCTCGGATACCTTGGTTCTCCGATTGCTTTATCAACTGCGATGACGGCAGGCAATTGAACTTTGATCACTTCAAATCCGCCTTCAAAGGCACGTTCAACGACGAGATGATCTTCATGGACTTCTCTGATTTTTTGGACATAGGTCGTTTGGGGAAGATGTAAATGCTCGGCAATACCAGGCCCTACCTGGGCGGTATCTCCGTCAATGGCCATTTTCCCGCAAAAAATGATATCCGGTTTACCAATTTTTTCAATGGCTTTGGCCAGCGAATAGGAAGTAGCCCAAGTATCGGCACCTGCAAACGCCCGGTCACTGATCAGTATTGCTTCATCCGCTCCCATCGCTAGACATTTGCGCAGCGCAGATACAGCCTGCGGCGGTCCCATGGTTAGGACGGTCACTTTACCGCCGTATTGTTCTTTGATTTTGATAGCAGCTTCAGTAGCATATTCGTCAAACGGATTCACGATACTCGGAACACCGTCACGGATTAACGTGTTTTTAACCGGATCAATCTTTACTTCGGTAGTATCAGGCACTTGTTTAATACAAACAACAATTTCCACTTTCTTATCCTTTCCTTGCATGGCTTTTTACCTTAATACAAAAAACTGTAATTATTGTATAAAGAGTACTTAAGTCCCCCTTCTAAGCAAATATTGTCAGTTTTACCTCATAGTTTTAAAATAGTGAATATTTTCACAAATTTATTTTTAGAGTTTAAGCCTTATTTCAGTATTTATTTTATTTGTATATACCGTTATATATTACTTGTCAAAATGATATCAGAAAGTGAAGAATAACACAAGCGAATTTTGATGTTTTTTGGGGATTATTGAAACTTTTTGTTACAAGGCTGGAATTCTTCTTGTTATAGTATTTCCTTCACATCGAAGTGAGCATTTTTTAAGATATCATAAATTTCCTCAAGTGGGGTCGATGCTACCTCCCGGTACATTCTTCTGGTATACAGATGCCGGGCATTCGGAAAAATATTTTTGATGCTCCGCCTCAGCTTATTTCCCGGCTCATCTGCATCGACCAGCACATAAATTTCATCGTATTTTTCTTCGTCAATGAGCCTTTCAAGGTTCGTTTGATTAATGGTACCGTATGTACAAATGATTTCGACAGGTTCACTCAGTACCTTCAGCAGCTGCTCCCGGTCTGTCTTCCCTTCAACGATAATAGCTTTATTCATATCATCACTTCTTCTGTCCAAGATTTGTTCGGCTAATGTCCTTTATCCCGTATCCGGCATTCTTGACCTGCATTATATGTTTCTCTTATTATAAATCATTTATTAAATATCATTATAAATAATCCGGGTTTCCCCGGATTATGATCAAGATCTTCAGTTCAGGAATGGCTGGGTTTGTCGGCTTGCGTCTGTTGGATATTACGTTCCTTTTGAACATCATAGTCTGTAAAATGTGGATCACTTACCGTCAGAGACGATTTGGCTCTTGCATTTTTTTTATGTTTTCCCATGCCGGCTGTCCTTTCGTTGTCTTTTCTTTAGTGGCCCATATCCAGAGTATATCCTTCCTGATTCGAGTCTATGCTTGGTTTCTCACTGTAAATCATTTCTGAATAAGAGAAAACCCCGGATAATTTTTGAGGTTTTCTTGATTACTTTAATATTTATTTAGCCTTTAACATCGTAATGTCTTCAATATTTATTGCCGTGGTTTGCATTAGCATATCAAGTTTTCTATGTACTCCCCTGTTATCAGTCCGTAAAGCTGTCATATCGGATTGCATTTTTTCTTGGTTGTCTTTGATTTCTTTTAATTCTAGAAGAATCAAGTCAAGTTTATCCATTTGGTTACAACTCCTTTGTCATAGCGTATCACATAACTGTGTAAAACTAAAGGTATTTTACATCTTCGATGCTTGATTTTTTAAAACAGGTATGATAAATTGTATAAGTGCTTCACGGAAGCATGCTTTTTGTCGGGGCGTAGCTCAGTTTGGTAGAGCGCTACCTTGGGGTGGTAGAGGCCGCACGTTCAAATCGTGTCGCTCCGACCAGATAATTCTAAGCCTTTAGGGGCTTTTTTTATTAGAGAAAATGGCTAGGAATTAATTTATAATGCGATCTAGAAACTATTTTTTGTGGATTGCCGTTATTATTTAGAATCTACCTATTGTAAACGACAATCCACGTGATGCTATTTCTTAATAAATAAACTGGGTTGTTTAAACACGCTCAATGCTTTAAAAAGATTTGATTTAAATAAGGATTTAAGAAATTTAACTTTTTGTTTACAATCATGCTTTTCTGGACATTTACCTTTTTGGGGTATTCCACATATAATACCTTTAGGTTCAGCTTTGGCTGTAGCAACAAATGATAAAGGAATTTCAACACAAATCTTTTGATTAACGAGAAAAACACAAGCTTTTTTGAGTTTGCAACGACGTTTCTTAGTCATTGAGCCATCCTTACAAAATACTTTAATATCGCCAACTTTTATATCTGGTGTAACCGTTACTTCTGCTTGCACACATACTGTTTCATGAATAGTTGATGGACAACCAACAGGTTGATGATCCATATTTTGACTCGATACAGAAGATTGATCTCTTTTAGAACTTTCATTAATATAAGCTTCCATTTGCATCCTCCTTTCATTACATAATATGCAAAAAAAAACAACTGGGACAAACGTTGTTAATAATTATTTATATATTGTTAAACAGCTCAACACTCCAGAAAAATTTGATCAGCTCTTTGCAATCAGTTCAATTTTACGTACTCCCTCAAGTTCCCCGAGGTTTGACACCAGGCTTTCCACAGTTTCTTCCATCTTTTCTGTTTCAATCGAAATGGAGACATTGGCAATCCCCTGCAGCGGGATTCCCTGATTGATGGTAATGATATTTCCAGAGACAGAGGCAACATAGTTTAAAACATTCGACAAAATCCCTGCTTTGTCCATCAGCAGCAAGGACAGCGTAATCATCTTTTCTTTACTTGCTTCATAAAACGGAAAAACTCCGTCTTTATATTTATAAAATGCGCTCCGGCTGATTTCGACCCTCTCACAGGCTTCATTTACGGTCAGCACATCAAATTTCGCCAAAAGTTCTTTAGCCTGAGCTGTTCTCGTAATCGCCTCAGGAAGAATCTCCTTGCTTACCAACAGAAAATCTTTTTTCTGTTTGCTCACACAATTCAGCTCCCAACTTTATTAGTATGCTGTTTTATCTATTATAATCATTTTCTGACGGTTTTGACAACCAGATTAGTCAAAGAAAGAGAAAGCCTAATGTAGGCTTTCTCTTTCTTTCAAAAAACGAATATAAAAATCTGTCCATGCACCTGTAGTGGCCTTGAAAGGCCTTCAGCAAAATGGTCTCTTTATCCCTTTAAATCGTATCTCTCCTTTAAATCAGATCTATATTCGCCCCTAAATGATGATGCAGATCAGACCGCCATGCCCCTCGTTCACAATCCGTTGAAGTGTATCCTGTAGTTTGATCTGGACATTATCCGGCATTTTGTAAAGCTTGTTTTGAATTCCTTCCCTGACCAAGTCATGCAGGGACTTTCCGAAAATATTGGATCCCCATACCTTCTTCGGGTCAGACTCAAAATCTTCCAACATATACTTGACAAGTTCCTCCGCCTGCTTTTCGGTACCGATCAGCGGTGTAATCTCCGTCGTCACATCTGCTCTCAGAATATGCAGGGATGGAGCACTCGCTTTTAGCTTAATCCCATAATGGCCGCCCGATTTAATCAGTTCAGGCTCTTCTAGGAACATTTCGTCCAGTTGGGGTGTGACGACACCATAACCGTTTGTTCTGACTTCTTCAAAAGCTTTCGAGAGTTTATCCCATTCTTTCTTGGCTTTGCTGTAATCCAAAATCATTCTTAAAAGGGTATGATCCCCTTCAATATTAATTCCTGTCAGCTGTTCCAAGACTTGTTTAAATAGATCTTTTTCGGTGGTGATCTCGATTTCGGCATGGCCTGTTCCGAGATCAGTCTCTTTCAGAATAATATCTTTGGAATGCGGACATTCAGACAATATCTCCAAGGCATGATCAATATCCCTGATCCGCTTGATGTCCCCGACCGATTTTTGAATAACTTCCTCAAATTCGGCCCGAATTGGATGGGAAAGATCCAGTTCTTCAACCCATTTGGGAAGTTCAATATTGACTTCCGCAACCGGGAACTCATACAGAATTTCCTCAAGTATCTGAGAAATGTCATTTAAGTTCATTTCCATGCAGTCTACTGGAATGACTGGTACCTGGTATGCCTGTTCCAAACCGCGGCACAGCTCCATGGTGCTTTCTGCGTAGGGTTTAGTGGTATTCAGCAGCAGAATAAATGGTTTGCCTATTTCCTTCAATTCAGAAACGACCCGCTGTTCTGCCTCAAGATAATTTTCTCTCGAGATTTCAGATATCGATCCGTCTGTCGTGATAGCGATGCCTAGGGTAGAATGATCAGTAATCACTTTGCGGGTACCGATTTCAGCCGCTTCCTCAAAAGGAATGGGTTCGTCATTCCAGGGGGTATGAACCATTCGCGGCTCATCTTCTTCCCCCTCATAACCAAGTGCACCATTCACAGCGTATCCAACACAATCTACCATTCTGACATTCATGTGAATCGTATCCTTCAAAATAACTTCAACCGCCTCAGAAGGAATAAACTTGGGTTCCGTCGTTGTGATCCGGCGGCCCGCACCGCTTTGTGGAAGCTCATCCCGTGCTCTTTCCCGCTCAAATACATTGACTATGTTCGGCAAGACCAGGAGTTCCATGAAACGTTTAATAAATGTAGATTTTCCAGTCCTGACGGGACCGACAACACCGAAATAAATATCCCCTCCTGTCCTTTCAGCAATATCGCTGAAAATATCATAGTTTTGCATAGATCTTTTCCCTCCCTTTTAGTGTGCTGTCCTTCCAGCAAGGACCTGAAATCTACTTTTTTTGCTTGTTTTGTCTTCTCACACTTAACAACAGGACTAGCACCTCAAGCATTATATTTATATTGAAGAAATAATGAAATTATGTCTAAATTATTTATCCATTTTTTCTGAGGACTCAAGAATATCTTCCGCTATTTGCAATACATATAGGCAAGAACACAGTATTCACAACAAAACGGAGGTGTGCTGAATATGATTTCGTCGCTGTTAATCATTATTGGAACAATCATCATGCTTATGCTCGGGATCTTCGTCCTGGTATTATGTATCAAACTCGGATTTCTTTGTCACAAGGCATTAGAAATATATATTGTGAAAAACAGCCAGGAGGATGAACCGTATCAGATCTCAGGGCGCGTCAAAGCAAAATAAACTAAACTAAAAGAAGTAAGTAAAGCAAAAAGCTGCCAACAAATTTGTCAGCAGCCTAATACCTTCTCACTCTAAAATGCATGTAAGTATCTCATGACTAATCCCAAGACTTAACGTCCTAATATCCCCATATCCTCTGTTTCATGTTTTTTGCCTCTCATCATGAGGTTCTCAAGTGCTTCGCTAGGACTAAGCCCTTCAAACAATACTTTGTAGGCCTGTTCAGTGATCGGCATCGAAATACCGTACTTTTTGCTTAGCTCAAAAGCGACTTTTGTCGCGCGGACGCCTTCCACGACCATGCCGACTTCCCTCAGGACTTCATCGAGCGGCTTGCCGGCACCCAGTGCCCTTCCTGCCCGCAGGTTCCGACTGTGCAGGCTTGTGCAGGTCACAATAAGATCCCCTATTCCGGCTAAACCGTAAAAAGTTTCAGTCTGACCGCCCATGGCCACCCCGAGCCGGGTCATTTCAGCAAGACCCCTGGTCATTAAGGCTGCTTTGGTATTGTCTTTCGGGTTCATCCCATCAAGGATACCGGTACAGAGCGCAATAATATTTTTGAGCGATCCGCCCATCTCAACACCGATCATGTCAAGATTTGTGTACACTCTGAATTTCGGAGTCATGATCAGATCCTGAATGATTTCGGCCACTTTGATATCCTTGGCGGCAACGGCGACGGCGGTGACAACATCTCTGCCGACTTCCTCAGCATGGCTCGGGCCAGATAATACCGCGATCGGATGGTCCGGCAGTTCTTCCTCAATTACCTGAGAAAGCCTTAAGCCCGTATTTTCTTCGAGTCCTTTGGCCGTATTGATGATAATGCAGCCGGGTCTTAAGTATGGCTTGATCAGACGTGCACTTTCTCTGACCGCGTGGGAAGGTACGCTGATGAAAACGGCTTCCGCATCGATTTCTTTTAAGTCCGTTGTAGGGGTAATCTCGTCCGGCAAAAAGCACCCTGGTAGATATTGTGTGTTCTCTTTTTTTCTTTTCATCAACTCAATTTCATCTGAAAAGATCCCGATAAGAGAAACCTTATGCCCTGCCCTGACTAGCAGAAGAGAAATTGCTGTTCCCCAGCTTCCTGAACCAAATACTGCAATTTTTTTCACTTTTTTCACTCCCCTTTATTTTTACCAAACTTAGCTTCAGTCCCGTTAAGGATCCTTTTGATATTGGACTGATGCAGGAAAATCACTGTTGAGGCGCCTAGCAAGGCTAGTACTTTATAAGCAAGCGGCTCCTGAAAAACAAAAGCCATGATAATCACAGTAACTGCAGCTAGAATTGATCCCAACGAAACGTACCTGCTTACGAACACAACTAGAATAAAAACCATCAGGGCAACAATCGTTACCTCCGGAATCAGAACAACAATGACGCCCAACCCGCAGGCAGCGCCTTTACCGGTTCGCTGAAAGCCAAAATACGGATTGAAGCTATGTCCGAGCATCGCAAGCAGACCACCGGCAATGCCGCCCCAGGGGCCAAAGACTAGCCAGCAAAGGTAAGCTGCAAGGCCTCCTTTAAGCGCATCCGCAGCCAGTACGCCAATTCCCCACAATGGGCCCAGAACGCGGAAGGTGTTTGTGGCTCCCATATTGCCGCTTCCATGCTTCCGGACATCTATATTTTTGATCTTGCCTGCCAGAAAAGCGGATGGTAAGGCGCCCAGAAGATAAGCAAGCAAAAAAATCAGATACGCAAACATAATAACACTTTCTCCTCTTTTCTCTTACTGTCAATTATTGTTTTTCTTCATCTCTTTTTCGCATGATCATTCTGATTGGTGAACCTTCAAAACCAAAGTTCTTACGCAGCTGATTTTCCAGATAACGCTTATACGAAAAGTGAACAAGCTCCGGATCATTCACAAAGAATATAAAGGTCGGGGGCTGAACACTGCTTTGCGTTGCATATAAAATCTTTAACCGTACACCTTTATCCGACGGAGGCGGATTCAGATGCACCCATTCCCGGAGCAGATTGTTTAAGGTGCTGGTCGAGATACGCCTGCTGGTCTGCTCCGCAACAAATTCCACCAGATCCATGATCTTGTTGATTCTTTGGCCTGTCTTGGCCGAAACAAACTGCGTCGGTGCATAAAGGACAAAAGCCAGCTCTTCCCGAATATCTTTTTCATATTTATTGATGGTTTTCTCATCTTTGATCACAAGATCCCATTTATTGATAACGAGGATGAGACCTTTTCCTGCTTCATGTGCATAGCCGACAATTTTCTTGTCCTGGTCTGTTACGCCTTCGATGGCATTGATCACCATCAGTACGACATCCGACCTGTCCACAGCCCGGAAAGAGCGCACCACGCTGTAGTTTTCCGTGACTTCGGAGATTTTTTTCTTGCGCCTGATGCCGGCCGTGTCGATTAATACATAATTTCTGTCTTCATAGGTAAATGGGGTATCAATTGCATCCCGGGTTGTCCCTGGTATGTCACTGACAATGACCCGTTCCTCCCCAAGCAGCATATTGACAATCGATGATTTGCCGACATTCGGTCTGCCAATCACGGCGATTTTAACCACATCCGGGTCATAGTCGGCCTCGGCATCTTCCGGCAGGACCGAAATAAGCGTATCGAGGAGATCCCCGGTATTCATGCCGTGAACGGCCGAAACCGGAATCGCATCACCGAAGCCCAGCGGCAGAAATTCATGGGCCTCTGCCTCAAACCTGTTAAATTTTTCTACTTTATTCGCGACCAGCAATACCGGTTTGCTCGATTTTCGCAGATATCTGGCGATCTGCTGATCATCCGGCGTAATTCCGGATTTGGCATCGACAAGAAACATGATAACATCAGCTTCATCGACTGCGATTTCGGCCTGCTGTTTCATCTTCGATGAAAGCGGTGTCGTTTCATCTTTAAATTCTATGCCGCCGGTATCAATCAGCGTAAATTTTCTGCCAAGCCATTCAGCATCAAAATATAACCGGTCCCTTGTTACCCCGGAGGTATTTTCAACGATGGCCACCAAGCCGCCGACAATTCTGTTAAACAGCGTCGATTTCCCGACATTCGGACGCCCAACAATTGCTACCACAGGTTTACTCACTTTCCGAACCTCCAATCGTTATCCCTAAAAGTCCTTCTATAAAAGACTGACCATCATTTTCCACAACTACCGCTATACCATTGACCTGTTTGGTCAGCCATCGGACATCATATCCATCGAGGAATACTTCTTCACCGGCCCTCAGCATCACTCGCGACAGTAAGAAATACTCTCCCTGCAGGTCACCCAGTTGTGCTGCGATGTCCTGAGCCGTAAGCAGCCCTGCAACGGTCACCGTGGTTCCAAAAAAAGTGTTGGCAATCTCATGTACAGTAATATGCAGGCCTTGAACTGCAGGCAGCTCTGCGATCCTGGACCGGAAATAGGCCGCTGCCGATACCCCGGTAACTATGTGTATCTTTCTTTCCTGAATCCGCTCTGGCAGGTCACCAATGCACATCTGGATTTCATCCTGAAACTTTCGGGCCATGCCAATGCCGTTTTCAAGTTGGGGAAAATCGTCATATTCAGGATGTGGCGGAAAATCTCTGCTAGCAAGCATATAAAATTCATCAGAAAAATAAACAAGGTTTTGACCGGTCCGTTTTCGGTATTTCTTCTGCCATTCTATTCCATGTTCCAAGACTTCCCTTGCCGCTTCCGGCGTTACGATCCGAAGTTCCGGCAGTCTATCTCTGTACTTTGTTAATCCAACCGGAACAATGCCAATGGACTGGACCTGCGGGAAAAAGGCCGCAAGGTTCTCTACAGTTTCTTGCAAAACCTCCCGATCATTATATCCAGGAACCAAAACGATCTGCGTATGCAGAACAAGACCGGCTTCGGCAAGTCTATTGATTTGCTCAGCCAGTTTCCCGGCCTGCCTGTTTCTCATCAGTTTCTCCCTGACAGCGGGATTCCATGCATGAACAGAGATATACAAAGGGCTCAGATGCATGTCAATAATTCTCTGAAAATCCTTATCTGCCAGGTTAGACAAGGTGATATAGCTTCCCTGGTTCACTGACATCCGATAATCATCATCCAGGTCGTATAGTGACGCTCTCATCCCGGTAGGCATCTGCCGGACAAAGCAGAAAACACAGTTATTCCGACACTTCATCAGTCCATCCCGGCCAACACTGCTGACTTCTATGCCAAGCAGTTCCTCCGGTTCCTTGACAATCTCCAATTCCCAGATCTCTTTATTCTTCTTCTGAATGATCAATGTAAATTCTTCTTCAGCCGTCCAATACTGCAAATCCAAAATATCCTGAATATTGTGCTGATCCACCTGGAGAATCTCATCTCCGGGTTCGATCTCCATCTCAGCAGCAATACTGTTTTTCATAACAGCAGATACCTTCAACCCATCGGGCATTTTTCCCATCCTTTTCCAACGTAAAATGCTTTAGTACTTGGTTAACCTTTTCATTATACTATGAAGGCGGTTATAAAGGTACTCGTACATCTACCACTCGCATAGAAAACATAAATAACCTTATTATCAGTCTGCTAACTGCTTCGCAGCAGATTATTCTGTCGGAAGCGTGAAATATTCAGTAAAATACCTATTTCAAACATGGTTACAAGCAAAGAGCTTCCTCCATAGGAAATCAGAGGTAGGGTGATTCCTGTTACTGGGAAAAGACCGGTCACAACACAAAGATTAATCACGGTTTGAATGCCCAGGATCGTTGTGATCCCAAATCCGAGCATCCGTCCGAATCCATCCGGACATTGCCGTGATATGGCATAGCCGCGCCCAATGAGTACGATGAAACACAAAAGCATGAGCGAAGTCCCGAAGAAACCAAATTCCTGTCCGATCACGGCAAAAATAGTATCCGTATAATTTTCAGGCAAAAAACCCAGTCCCTCACTGCTTCTTCCGATCCCGATGCCGAGCAGCCCGCCAGAACCGAAGGCAATCTGGGCATTAATTTGCTGATAGCCAAATGATGTTGCATATTCCCAAGGATCCAGCCATCCCAATATTCTGTTCCACTGGTATTCTTCTCCTTTAACCAGAAAAAATCCTGGGATGCCAATCAGTGGAATCGCAGCCAGGAAATAGCCCGTCGGGAGCTCCGTCATCAGCATCATAAACACTCCTGCTCCCAGGATGACAATCGCAGTGCCAAGGTCAGGCTGCTTATAAACGAGCAGACAAATGACGCCAAGCACACCCACCGGCATGAAGATATCCTTAAATTTTTTAACCGGGTAGCGGCTAAGGATATAAGCAAAGAAGAGGACAATGGCCAGTTTTGCGATTTCTGACGGCTGTACGGACATCCCGAAAATATCCAGCCAGCGAGCCGAACCTTTCTTTGTACTTGACAGGCTGCTGAATTCGACCATCAAGAGCAGGATGACACTGACGAGTATACTGATCCCAGATACCTTTCGAAAGGCCTTCAAAGGGAGGTAAACAGCTACCGCGGCTGCAAAGATTCCTAACCCTACCCACTGTAACTGCCTAAAAAACAAATAATAGGAATTATTTTTATTCTCATAAGAAAAAGAGGAGCCGGCACTTAAAACCATAATCAGACCAACTGCCAAAATGATTACCGCAGAAAATAACAGAATAAAGTCAGGATTTTTTGTTTTTATCTTCTGAGCAGCCATCTTTTGACCTCCTGTTGCATTAATTCCGTCCGAAGTGAAATGACTTCTTGCCAATCAAAGCAAGAAGCCATTTGATGCATCCATTTTATCAAAGTATGTCCCCGTCTGTATCCGGTATATTTCCAATTTTTTCGCCAATCGTAACTTCAGGTATATCCGGCAGATTTACCAAATCCTGATGGGCACTGGCTTCGCTGGCTTCCGTAAGCAGTTCCCGGATACTCAGGCTGATTTTTTTATCTTCCGGTTTAAAATCGATGACTTTCGCTGTAATCTCCTGTCCGACCTGAACAACATCCTGTACTTTTATGACCCTGTGGTCGGCCAGCTGGGAAATATGCACCAACGCATCAACCCCGTCCTCCAGTTCTACAAAAGCACCAAAAGGTGCGATTCTGACGACTTTGCCGTGTACGATAGATCCCACAGTATATTTTTCAGCAGCAGCAGACCATGGATTGGTTTTAAGCTGTTTTAATCCGAGGGAAATCCTGCCTTTTTGAGCATCAATCGCTAAGACCTGAACTTCAACTTCATCACCGATATTCACGATCTCCGACGGGTGTTTTACTCTGGAGAAAGCCATATCCGAGATATGTAGTAGCCCGTCCATACCGCCAAGATCAACAAACGCACCAAAATCGGCCAAGCGGCGAACTGTTCCCTTTACGATATCACCTTCTTTAATCGTCTCCATAAGTTTTTCTTTTTTACTTTCCTGCTCTTCTGCTAAAATAACCTTTTGGGAAAGGACCAGTTTCTTCTTGTATTCATCATACTCGATGACTCTTAAACGAAGTGTTTTCCCGATATACTTTTCAAGATTGTCTACAAAGCCGGTTTCAACCTGAGAAGCAGGCACAAAGCCTCTCATTCCGAGGTCGACCAGAAGTCCGCCTTTGACCGCTTCCGTAACGACTGCCTGAACTTCTTCCTTTGATTCGGCAAGGTGGGCCAACTGTTCCTTCGCTTCAACCTCATTGGCCCGTTTACGGGATAAAACGGGGTAGCCTTCCTGGTTTTCGACACGCATGACCATCACCGAAATCGTATCACCGATTTTAACGAGATCATGAATATTCGAAACCTTGGTAGCGGAAAGTTCCTCAAAAGGAATCATGCCTTCCGATTTCCAGGCAATATCCACAAAGACCTCATCGCCTGTTATTTTTACGACGGTTCCTTTGACAATCGCGCCCCGATAAAGTTTGGGTAGCCCCTGATCAAAATTTTCCATCATGTTTTCTTCATCATAAACCGTCTTCACAGCGCTTTCCTCAGCCTCTTGGATCTGTGTTTTTTCCATAAACTCCGACATTTTATTGCAAACCTCCTCGATAATCCAATCCGGTGTGGAAGCTCCTGCTGTCAAGCCGACATTTCTCGCATCCGTAAACCAGATCTCCAGTAATTCTTCGGCTGTTTCTATACAGTATGTTTTCGTTTTTCCACTGCAGATCGATCCCAGTTTCCGTGTATTGGAACTACTCAACCCCCCCACGACAATCATCACATCCACTTTTTCGGCCAATTCACTAGCTGAGGCCTGGCGTTCTTCCGTCGCCGCGCAGATCGTATTTTGGACGATTAGTTCCCCAGTATGTTTTTTTAACTCTTCAACAACTGTAAAAAAATGACTTTTCTGCTGTGTTGTTTGGGCCAAAACTGTAATTCTTGGGTGGTATGGCAAATCTTCAGCCTCGGCCAGCGTCTCTATGGCGAGAGCATTACTTCCTGCCCATCCTAGGATCCCTTTAACTTCCGGATGGCTTTTGTCACCGACAACAATGACAAAACTGTTTGCTGATGAGCTGGCAGCCATTCTTTGCGCTTTTTGGACATAAGGACACGTTGCATCAATAATGGTAATTCCGCGTTCCTTTGCCTGCGCATACGTTTCCGGAGGAACACCATGCGACCTGATTACAAGCTGTTGACCCATTTTGGCCTCATTAACAGAGTGAATGACTTCCAAACCTTTCTCAGCTAAATAATCAACAACTTGCTGATTGTGGATGAGCGGTCCTAAAGATGCAGTCAATCCGGTGCCAGCAGCTTTTTCAGCCAATTCAATCGCCCGTTTGACTCCAAAACAGAAACCTGCTTTTGCCGCTCGCTGAATCATCAACCAAACTGCCCTCCTTTTATGCCTATCTCGTTTATTTCGCTGAGAAAAACAAAATTCCTCCTAGCACTTTATTAACCTTCGATCATTTTTACATTTCATTCACAACATCCATGATTTTATTGGCGAGCCATTCCCTACGGTTTTCAATCTTTTCTGGGATTTCAAGATTATCGGCATAAAATGGCTTACCAATAATTATCCCTATCTTACCCCTTCTTTGGTTTAATAATCCTTTGGCTCCATAGACCTTAACCGGCAAAATCGGCGCATGGCTTTTGTTAATAATTAATACAATCCCTGCCATGGCTTCCTGAATGTCACCGGTTTTGGACCGGGTACCTTCCGGAAATATCCCCAAAATTTTTCCTTCTTTTAGCAGCCTGACCGATTTTCGAAATGCCCCGATATCACCCTGCCCCCGTTTAACCGGAAAAGTACCAAGGCCATGCAGAATTTGCCCTAACAGTGGTATCGAGAAAAGCTCCTCTTTTGCCATGAAATATACCTGTCTTGGCATCGAACAGCCAACAATAATTGGATCCCAAAGGCTTATATGATTGCACGCAATAATCACAGGTCCTTCTACTGGAAAATTTTCCAGACCTGTTATCCTGCATCCTTTGATTTTCAGAACAAGGGTCATGATTCCCTTAGCCAATGAATACAGCATCACTTTAGCCCTCCCTGATAATTCTAATGATCTTGGTAACAACTTCATCAATCGTTAAACCTGTCGTATCGAGGATCACCGCGTCCTTAGCGGGCTTCAGCGGTGCAAATTTTCTCTGGGAGTCTGCTGCATCTCGTTTCTCAATATCTAAGCGTACTTCTTCCAAAGATACCTCCTTACCCTCTTGGATATTCTCAAGGTATCTCCGGCGTGCGCGTTCGGAAGCCGAAGCCGTCAAAAAAATCTTAATTCCGGCATCCGGCAGGACGTATGTGCCGATATCCCTGCCATCCATCACTAGATTGCCCTTTAGTGCTTCCTGACGCTGAAGTTCAACCAGTCGGTCACGGACCCCGGGATAAGATGCAATCAGCGATACGGCTCTACTTACCTCAATATCCCGGATTTTAGCAGTAACATCTTCACCGTCGCAGAATACGGCTTGACGGTCATTATGGCTTAACTGAATGTCAATGATCCGGGCAAGGTCTGTTACTGCTTTTTCATCCTGAACGGAAATTCCTGAAGCAAGGGCTTTATAAGCTACAGTTCGATACATCGCACCTGTATCAAGATAATACAAGCCAAGTTTGTCAGCAACGACTCTCGCAATGGTACTTTTTCCTGCCCCGGCGGGACCGTCAATCGCCACCTGCAAATGACTTTCACGCAAATGTTCCAAAACGATGCTCCAATCAAAAATCTTAATTTGCGCGCTATTTCGAAGCTCGCGTCTGCCAAAATTATACCACAGCAAAATGATCGCTTACAATTCACTTTATTTAAGATACGGAAACCCCGATAACCGCCAGTAAGTTATTCAGCGCATGAAGCCCGATTGCCGGATAAATCGAATTATGTTTGGTATATAAAAAACCAAGTCCGATTCCGAGAACCAACTTCGGAATGAAGCCGGTCAAATCAAAATGCAGCGCTGAAAAAATACAGGCACTGATTATAATCGCCGTCCATTTGCCAGAATAATTCCGTAAACAGCCGAGCAGTACTCCCCGGAACAGTGTTTCCTCAATAAAAGGAACAATAACGGCGATCAGAAAAATGTTCGCAATTAACATGGGAATTGTTGGGTTCTGCAGGAGCTTTACCAGTTCATTCTCTGCCGCCATCTGGCCTGAATAATACAGAAGTACCATGTAGATCATATTAATCAGCCAGGCCAAAAAACAGATTCTAAATACATCAATAAGGGCTGAAGTAATACTGATCCTTCTCCAGCCCAGGTCATTCAGGGAAAGCCTATTTTTGAGCGTAATCAGTATAATCAAAATAACAAACAGGGTATTCGAAGCAATCATTGAAAGATAATAGGTCGTTTGGATTTCAGGAATAATCTGATAGATAGAATAACTGACGAATGGCATCAGTAAAAAAACAGCTGCCACACCGATTATAAAATAAGCCAAGACCTTGAAATTTAACTTCATATTCCATCCTCTGCAATTACATAAATTATCCTAGATTATTTTTTTCAGATCTATACATAATAAATTCAAATGAGTTACACCAGAAATATACAGCAAAAGGAGGCTTTCAGATGTTATATTCCAAAAAAACGGATCATAGCTTGCTGTTCATGGGTTCTGCCATGGTGGGGGGATTTTTGCTGGGTTACACGTATAAAAGATATGGCAAAAAAATAGAAAAACACATCCATAAGTTTTGGCAAAAAGATTCGAATGATGATATGTTCGCAGCACAAAGCGAAATCTGAATCAGCGTTTATCGCCTCTTATCTTTATTTGCTAACACTCTGCTCCTTAATCGGAGCCTTTTTTATTTTTCAGCTTCTCGGGGCAACCCTGTGTCCAAGACCTACGGCCACTTCATCTAAATGCAGCAGTCCTACCCCAAAAAACACGGCCACGCTGAGATGGTCACCGCGGTGGGCAATCCCAATTTTCCCTCCGATATTCAGCCCCGCTGCTTTCGGCATAATCTGGCTTAAAGCCTCTCGTGTGGCACCAGCAACAGCCCCTTCGTCGCCATGGGAATCGTGAATGACCCCTTCGCGTTTCGAAGCAACAATCGCCCTTTCGACAAGCTTTTTAATTGAAGCAAGATAATCTCCGCCATAATCCACGGCAACTGTCTTGATGTTATCTGCTAAAAATTGCTGTTTAAGCGCACCTTCTTCTTCTCTGGTTTCACTCATCGCCATTCTTAAAGCAGCCAGAGCAACCGTTTTACTATCCGGCACCATAGCCAATCCTCCTTCTAGGCAAACGTTCATGACGCAAACAAATCAATTACATGCTAAAAAAGAGGCGATGTTAGAAAAACAACACCTGCTTTCATTATATTACATGAATTCCCGGAGATTAGCAAAGCTTATCTTGAGGACTTACGGCGGGCTTATCAGCTGGCCTCCGTAGATTTTAACTTCACATCAAAACTTTTGACATCCCCGTTAAGCTTGAGCGAATATGTTTTACTATTCAGAATCACATTGACAGTGACCGGATAAGGAATGCCGGTTGCATCCAGAACAACGGTTCCCGGTTCAACGGTGATGCTTTTTCCATTCTCTATGGTTCCGATATCCCGGTCATTCTGTCTAACCATTACGACACTGTCAGGAGTTATCTCAAAGGAGAGACTAATCGAGCCGCTGTTTGCATTTTCGCTGTATTTAAAGGCCGGGGCGTCTATTTCTCCTGAAAATTTCAGATAGAACTCGACGGGATCGGTGAATGCTTTCAGCTGATACAGCCCTAACAATACTGTACAAACTGCTATAATCCTGATGGCTGTTTTCTCAAAACCCTGAAACCTTGACACTTTTTGGCTTGAAAAAGAAAATCTCCTGGAGCGCATCTGACTCACCTCAGTAATATGTATGCGCCGCCAGGAATTTGCATACCGACATCATTCTGTAAGGCATCTATAAAACCTTATCTGGGATTGGTCTGCATGCCACAATACCACTTTCGGCAGATAGCGCCCTCCATGGCGCTAACAGCCGCGCTACGCACTCCATGCTCCGCTTGCGCGGAATTGTGGCACGCAGCCTGATATCTAAGGATTATTTAAGCACGTCTGTAACTAGAATGTTGCTCTTCGAAGCAGCTAATTATGAATGTCTTACTTATCTGGCTATGGAGACTGAACTGTAAGTCGGGTATGTTATCATCCTTGGCTTCCCAAGCAATCCTGTACCTTCGCCCATATTCCACCTGCGCGGTTACTGTGGCGTGAAGACCTTCTAACAGGAAGTCGCTGATAAGCTTACATGAAAGGCGTTTGCTGAACTGCTCCTCAAATGCGCTAGATAACGAGCTGCATTCTGGCATACAATCCCGCTTAAATGATCTTATGATTGGTCTGGGGGCCACAGTTCCGCTGTGAGCGGAGCACGATGCGAAGCGCGGCTTTTTGCGCCATGGAGGGCGCAATAGCCGAAAAGCGGTATTGTGGCCCCCAGACCTACCGAGTGGCATAGCCGTCCGCCATAATCTTGTCGCTCCTGGCTTCTATGGCTCATTCGCCATTAGCTCATCCTGGCCGTCGCTTTTCCGGCTTTGTAGCCAGTTGAGAAAGCTGCCTGGAGGTTGTAGCCACCGGTTACGCCGTCGATATCGATGACCTCTCCGGCAAAATACAACCCTTTAACCAAACGGGATTCCATCGTAGCTGGATTAATTTGCTTGGCATCAACACCCCCGGAGGTAACAATTGCTGTCGCCATACCGAGCGTCGCCGTTATATGAAGTACCAGCTCCTGAAATAACCGGCCCAATCTTCTTCTCTCTTCTTTGGTCACCTTATTAACGACCTTCTCAGGGTCAACCTCCGATAACGCGACCATTACAGGAATCATACTCTGCGGAAGAAGATCGTCCAGAGCGTTCTTAAACTGCTTGTTGCCATACTTCAGAAAATCCCTCTGCAGCCTTAAATCTATCTGTTCAGAAGTAAGGGCGGGCTTTAGGTCGATTTTCAGTTCAACCTTCTGTTTTTGGTCCAAAGCCTTGGAAGCAATCCTGCTTAAGGTTAGAATAATCGGACCGGATACACCAAAATGCGTAAACAGCATCTCCCCAAATTCTTCTCCCTGCTTTTTCCCGTCAACCCAGATTGAGGCAGCCGTATTCTTCAGCGTCAGTCCCTGAAGTTCTTTGGGCCATTTTTCAAGGGTTTTGAGTGGAACAAGTGCAGGAAGCGGCTTAATGATCCGGTGTCCGGCATTTTCTGCCAGTGTATACCCGTCACCGGTTGATCCTGTTCCAGGGTAGGATGCTCCTCCCGTAGCAACGATCACAGCATCTGCCTGAATTACTTCACCGGAGACAGCCAGCTGAACACCGGTTACTTTCCCTTCTTCGATCATGATTTTTTGGACAGCCTGGTTAAGCCTTATTTTTACACGTGTTCGTTTCAAATATTTTTTTAAAGCCTCAACGATTACCTCGGAATCATCGGCTGTTGGAAAAACTCTTCCACCTCTTTCTACTTTTGTTTCAACACCATAGTCTTGGAAAAAATAAACCAGCGCCTTATTGCTGAACTCTTTTAAGGAAGCATATAGAAATTTTCCATTTCCGGGATAAAAACTTACAAAATTACTGATATCCCCCGCATTGGTAAGGTTGCACCGACCTTTACCGGAGATCGCAATCTTACTGCCGAGTCTTGTCATCTTTTCAAGGAGTACCACCTCTGCCCCAACGAAAGCAGCCTGGCCCGCTGCCATCATGCCTGCAGCGCCACCGCCTATTACAACAACCTTTTTAACCACAATCCATTCTCCCTGCTTTCAAATATGTTGATCGCAAACCAACTACACTTGCTAAAATAACTTTTAGAGATTAGTCTCCGTAATATCTAGACAATTTCAAATGGAGTAGGATGCATAGCGCGGCTGTTTACCTACCTTCAATATTCGTGGAATGCGCTGCACAAGCAGCACATAGGCCTGAATCCGTATCGATGAAGATCTGTTTGCCGCACTCCCGACAATAATAGGAATTCGCTTCTCCGACGATAACCTTGCCGGCCAGAAACTTGAACGGAAACATCCGATATGCGAAGCTCAGAGCCCTGGAACCGCAGATGTCCACACAGCGACCGCATTGAACGCACTGGAGCGGTTCATAAATCAAAAGCATTTTATTTTCTTTCTGTTTCAGCGTGAGCGCCTGCTGAGGACATATTTTGGTACAAACGCCGCAGCCGTTACAATGATCGGTATATCTGATTGCCTGAAAAGGCACCTTTTTATTTGGTTTCTGTTTCAGTGTCTCTGCCAGCCATTGGCGGGTTCTCGGAATGGCATAGGATTCTTCTGCTTCGATAGCTGGAAACGCGGCCTTGACTCTATCTTTGCCAAATTCACGCAACCTGTTTTTCAACCCTTTTTTTGACCGGTTACGGGCAAAGCGTCCGGGATCATAATCCGATTTTGCTGCACCTTCTTCAGCGGAGAGAATTTCCAGCTTTAAACCGGGATGATCCGTCCATTGCTGACTGACCTCCAGATAGAAGCGCTTGCTAACCGCTGCAGCCTGTTTATCCTGGCAGTTGGAACAGTCCCCTGTAAGGATTCTGACCTGTTTAGATTCAGCCAAAAGCATTAAAACTGTCCAGGCATCTCTGTCCAGCATCCCGAGGCAGGCAATTTCATAACCGGCAGGCGCAGCCATTGGACAATTTAATACGCAATTTCCGTTTTCCAAAAGGTACTCTCCGAGGTTTTTCATGTCTCTGTCCACAAAACCGTCAGAGGGGCAAACGGCCATACAGACACCGCATTCCGTACAGTTTTCTATCGAAATCTCTTTCTTATCACCGATAGACTTGTGCGAACAGGCTTCAATACACAGCCTGCATTCCCGGGGATAGGGCTTCTTCTTGTTCAGACAGTTGTCAGGATGATACAGCATTTGATTGTATTTCTTCATGATTATTCGTATCCTTTGCGAAATTCATTTTCAATTCTTTCGAGATGACGAAGCATTCCGGCATGCGCTTCTTCAGGTAATTTTGCTTCGATCGCCTGATATATTTCCTTATGTTCCTGATAAAGAAGTTCCGACATGCTCTCTTTTTCAAAAGTACCTGCCCAATTCGTCTTCAATGTCTGGTGCATGATATCTGAAGTTACATGGAGCATGCGGATCAGCATCTTATTCTTCGTTCCTTTAGCTATAGCATCGTGAAAATCCCGGTCACAGGGATAGCCCTGCCAGCCTGCATTCAAACCCTTTCTGATCTCAGTAAGAGAACCCCTCATTGCGGAAAGATCCTGATATTCAGCCCTTTCCGCTGCCAGTGCGGCAGCCTGCGTCTCCAGGATTTTTCTTATCTCCATCATTTCATAAATGGTATCTTTTTCCAGAGAAAGCACCCATGGCAAAGGAGCAATAACAGACGCGATATTAATATGTTTGATATAGGTCCCCTCTCCGCTTCGGACTTCCAGCAAACCCATAATCTCCAAAGCACTGAGCGCTTCCCGGACAGACGCCCTGCTGACCTGCAGCCTCTCCGCAAGATCCCGTTCGGAAGGAAGCCTATCACCTGCTTTGATTTGTCCTTCAGCAACCAGCGTACTGATTTGATCAACTATTTCTTCGTAGATTCTTTTCGTTTTTGCTGGTTTCAGATTCATACTTTCTCCCCGCAATTATCAATATTTATTTCACATTGATTACCTATTACTTACAAATGATATAAAATGATTACCGTATACTTACCGCTTCCTTCAAAGCATTGACTTCAGAAGTCGTTAACAGTCGGTATTCTCCTGCCGTCATTTTTGGATCCAGCTGGAGCGGGCCAAAACAGATTCTGCGCAAGCGAAAGACGGGGTATCCGACCTGCTCAAGCATTCTCCTAACCTGCCTGTTCTTTCCCTCGTGAATGGCAAGCTCAATTTCAGTCTGGTTACCGTTTTTATCACGGGAAAGCTTCTTAATTTTCGCAGGAGAAGTCATCCCATCCTCGAGGCGTACACCCGACTCAAGCGTCCTGATTGCCTGATCAGAAATATTACCGGCGACTGAGGCCCGGTATACTTTTTCCACGCCAAAACTTGGATGCGTTAGCCGAAATGTCAGCTCCCCGTCATTGGTCAGAAGCAGAAGTCCCGAAGTGTCATAATCCAGTCTGCCAACCGGATAGACTCTTTCTTTAATATTCTGGCCAAGTAAATCAATGACTGTTTTCCTTTGATGGGGATCGGTAACACTTGTAATAACACCCGCAGGTTTATAAAGCATGACGTAGACAAGGTCTTCACTTGGTCCTGAAGAATACGTCTTAGCGCCGACTTTGATGACATCCTCAGGCGTTACCTTAAAACCCGGCTGCGTTATGGTCTGTCCATTCACTTTTACAAGTCCCTGACTGATTAGAATTTCAGCATGACGCCGAGAAGCGATGCCCAAACGAGCCATCGCCTTTTGCAAACGTTCAGATTGGTATCCGGAACAATCCATCAAAAAAACCACCATTAATGAAATATCTCTCAACTGATTTTAGCAAAAAAAACACAGAAAGCAAACCTGGGGGATCAAGGCATGTATTTGTCCCCGACTGCACCAGCAGACCCTTAGCCAAAGACCCTGCTGACAATCCAAATTGAAGCAATCAATCCGACTGCATCAGCGAGCAGTCCGACTTTTAAAGCATATCTGTGTTTTTTGATGCCGACTGAACCAAAATAGACGGCAAGCACAAAAAAAGTGGTATCCGTACTTCCCTGAAGCGTGGAAGCAAGCCTACCGATAAACGAATCAGGTCCGTATTGATGGATCAGTTCGGTTGCAACACCAAGGGCCCCTGAACCACTCAGCGGACGCATGACGGCTAAAGGAACAATGCCTAACAAATCGGGATTCCATCCCATGGCTAAAAAAAGAGGTCGAAGAAGGTTTATTAGCAGATCCAGGGCGCCAGAATCCACAAACACTTTAATGGAAACCAACATCCCAATTAAAAACGGAATAATTTTGACGGCAGTTTTAAAGCCATTCTCCGCCCCCTCAACGAATGTTTCATAGACAGGGACTTTATGGAAGTAACCATAAAGCGGCACAAAAAATAAAATAAATGGGATAGCCCATCTGGCAAGCTCGGAAATGATGGTCATCATCCGTTCCTCTTTCTAAAAAGAACATCGGCAATGATGGCTGAGGCCATGGCACACCCTGTGGCAAAAACCGTCGTTCCAATGATTTCAACCGGATTGGCCGAGCCGGCTTTCATTCTGACAGCAATGATTGTAGCCGGAATAATCGTGATACAGGATGTGTTTAACGCAAGAAATGTAATCATCGCAGGACTAGCTGTTTCCTGATCCAGGTTTTCTTTCTGCAGCTCCTGCATGGCCTTCAAGCCAAACGGTGTTGCAGCATTACCCAGACCGAGAATATTTGCACAGAGATTCATGACTATAGGACCAAAAGCAGGACTGTCCGCCCGGAGAGACGGAAAAAGCTTTCTGATTACTGGGGCGCTTATTCTGGCCAGATGCCGGATGAGCCCTGCTTTTTCGGCAATATGCATGATGCCCAGCCAGAGGCTCATGACACCCATTAACTGGATTGCCACTCCTATCCCAAGTTCAGAAGCCTGAAGGGCCGACGCGGTGACCTGATCAATATTTCCATTCAGGGCAGCAACAATAATGCCGCTGATCAGCATAACCAGCCAGATCAAATTGACCATAACAGAAACCCCCTGCTTAAAATGTATGTTTTCAGCAGAGGGAATAGAAGATTAGAAGATTTCAAAAATATTTTGAGGCATCAAGAGCATACTGTTTGCCAACACATCTATTCGATCAACATCTCTCTTCATACCCATCTTCGCGGTGGAATCTTTTCCTATTAACCATATGGGAAAACTTATCCATCAGATTAGGCATTTCGTCAATGATGCGTTCTGCAATCATATTTCCTTCGACCGGAAGCAGTCGGACCTGATTCTGGTTTACAACCAGAAAGCCAACAGGTTTTACGGATACCCCGCCGCCGCTTCCTCCACCAAAAGGCATCTTGGAAGTGTTTTCATTTTTTTTCTCCTCCTCTTTTTCTCCCTCAGCGGAAGAGAATTCACTGCCGCCGGCTGCGAAACCGCAGGATACCCTGGAAACAGGTATAATCACAGAACCACTTGGTGTTTCGACCGGGTCTCCGATCACCGTGTTCACATTTATCATTTTTTGGATACTATCCATCGCTGTCTGCATGAGATTTTCAATTGGATGTTCATCCATAATTCCTAGTCCTCCTGTTTTTTAAGATCATTAATAGGAATTTATAACCTGTAAAAATAATATGGCTGCTTTTCAGATTTAATATGCAGCAAAGTTTGAATAAAAATATTTTTTCAGTAAAATTTGGAGTTACACGGTATGTAAAATCTTCTTGCTTTAGCGAGATATGCCTGTGTAGTCTTGCCGTAATAAATCCAAAGGTTGTCCAGCAGGCTCCCGTCAAGTAACCCGTCTCGGCAGCATCCCTGCAACCAAGCTCAAGATCAGCCTGCAGGCAATGAACTTTTATTTTGCGGTAAAAAGCCCGGATAATGTTAGAAAGACCTTGTTGCAACCGCCTGATACTTGCGGTGGAATAGCCATAATGACGAACAGCTTCCCGCAAAAAATGCTTTATCAGCCGGTAGCGTTTTCTAGTTGGGTCAGTATTCTTATTTGATTTTCTATGTAGACAGTCGTTTTGCTGTATATTTTCTATGCTATTCAGCAGAAAATAAAGAAAGCCACCCGAGACCATCTCCGCCGGAATGTTGATCTCCAGATTGGACCGAAACAACGCAGCTTGATAATGGATCTTCAGCACACTGCTAAAATTTTTGAAAGTGTAATCGATGACCAGATTGATTTTAAACAGTGCTAAAACCAGCACCCAAATCAAACAAGCTATGAGCAGTGCAAGAATCGTCATGACTTGCCTCCACTTAGGAATATTCATAGTACTATGTAAACTAATATCTGCATGTTCCCGCCGATTGAATTTTTGTATGTATACAAATTTTTCTCGGCGGTTTATAGCATTTTAGCGTTGACAAGTACTCGTCCTCTTATGGTATTCCCAGTATTTTAATGTTCTATGAAAATTTCACCATTTTACAAAATAATTGCCAGCTTTACATCTTTCTGATATAAAAGAATAAACAGATGTTTTGAGAGGAACGCTATGATGACACTATCCTTTACAGAACTCAGTTCCCACGTTGTTACCATTCTATATGGTATCAATATCTTACTGGCCTGTACCGTTATTTTTTTAGAAAGAAGAAATCCAACCTCCACCTTGGCCTGGATTCTTGTTTTATTTTTGTTCCCCGCCGGTGGAGCGATTCTATATTTTATGTTTTCTCAGAATCTGACACGCAAAAAAATGTTCCAGCTTGGAGCGGAGGAACATTTGAAATATGCTGCGCTTTTAAACAAAGAAATTGAAGATCTTCAGTCCGGAAGATTGACCTTTAATGACCCAGCGATGGAAAACTACAAAGATATGATCCTACTGCATCAGATTCAGAGCCAGGCACTCTTTTCCCAGGACAATAGCGTAGAAATATTTACAAACGGCAGAAAAAAATTCGAAGACCTTTTCCGCACGATCCTCGAAGCCAAAGACCATATTCACGTTCTGTATTTTATTATTAAAAGAGATTCGTTGGGGCTGCAATTAATTAAAATTCTGACAGTAAAAGCCCAAGAAGGAGTTCAAGTTAGGCTGCTAGTTGATTCTTTCGGTAACAAACTACGGAAAGATGATTTCCAGCCACTGATCGATGCCGGCGGAAGGGTTGAAAAATTTTTCCCTTCGTTTCTGAGTTATATTAACCTGAGACTCAATTACAGAAACCACCGTAAACTAGCGGTTATCGACGGTCAAATTGGTTATATTGGCGGCTTCAATGTCGGTAATGAATACATCAACCTCAAGAAAAAAATGGGTTATTGGCGTGATACTCACCTCAAAATAACAGGCACAGCCGTTCATAGTATGCAGACGAGATTCCTACTCGACTGGAAAGTTGCTTCAGGTGAAAAAATTAAGCATTCGACGAAGTATTACCCAGAACCAGCAATCATCGGGACAAGCGGTATTCAGATCGTCTCCTCGGGTCCGGATTCTCCCCATGAAGAAATCAAGCAGGGTTATATCAAAATGATCAACTCTGCTAAGAAATCCATTTATATTCACACGCCTTATTTTGTACCTGACTCCAGTATTCTCGAAGTTCTGAAAATTGCCGCACTGTCCGGTGTTGATGTAAAAATAATGATCCCAAACAAACCGGATCATATTTTTGTCTACTGGGCAACGTATTCCTTTGTCGGGGAACTGATTAAAGCAGGGGCCAAGATCTATATCTACAATAATGGTTTTCTACACTCGAAAACCATCGTGGTCGATAAAAAAATAGCCTCTGTCGGTACAGCGAATTTTGACATCAGAAGTTTCCGACTAAATTTCGAAGTTAATGCATTTATTTACGATGTCGGCATTTCCGAAAATCTCTGCAAAGTTTATGATGAAGATCTGCTCTTCTGTACCGAACTAACGCCCGAAAAATATGCGAAGCGCTCCAGTCTGATCAAGTTTAAGGAATCCATTTCTCGACTTCTGGCGCCGGTACTATAGCGAAGTATAAAGATATGTTCTTACTAGTAGCAAGCTGGCTGAACTAAACAAGGTCAGCCAGCTTGGCATCCGTCAGTTTGACGAGTTCTGCCGGATCGATTTTCACCTGCATCCCAATTTTTCCCGCACTAATCATGATGTAATCATATTCCGAGGCCATCTCCTCAAGATAGGTCGGAAAATCCTTTTTCATCCCGATTGGGGAACAGCCGCCGTGAATATAGCCCGTGAGCGGTAAAAGTTCTTTAGATTTAAGCATCTCTATATTTTTATCCCCGGCTGCCTCGGCTGCTTTTTTTAAATCCAGCTCGCAATTTCCAGGGATAACGAAAACATTGATTCCCGTTGTTTTTCCGGTTGTAACAAGCGTTTTAAATACCCGGTCCGGGTCATATCCCATCTTCCGAGCTACGGATATAGCGTCAATCAGTCCGTCATCCACTTCATACTTATAGACTTCATGCCGGATTTCTTTTGATTCGAGGGTCCTTATGACGTTTGTTTTTTGATTTACTGCCATTATTCCTCATCCATGCGTTATAATATCATCATTTATTGGCGTTAATGATTATTGATCACATTCGGTCTTTGCCAGACATTTTTCGCAATAACCATAAAATTTAACACGGTGGTCAATCACTTTAAATTTATTCTTCTTCAGAATGTTTTCTTCAATTGTTCCGAGCAAATCTTCCTCAACTTCTTTAATAGCCCCGCACTCCAGACAAATCAAATGATGGTGCCGGTGTTCCTCGTCATCTTTCACGATATCGTACCTACGGGATCCATCTTCAAAATCAACACCGTAAATCAGTCCCATCGCTTCCAATAGTGACAACGTCCTGTAGACGGTAGCAACACCAATTTCGGGGAATCTATTACGTACAAGTTCAAAAATTTCCTGACTGTTCAGGTGCTTTCCCCGGTTTTCCGTTACTACCTCAAAAACATACTGTCTTTGATTGGTAAATTTATAGCCTTTTTCCTTTAAGAGCTGGTTAAACTCTTTGACTACCATAAGAAAACACTCCGTTCTTTCTGTTCTATTCAGATTTTACCATATCTTTCAACAAAAACAACTGTGCGATCAGGCCTTTATTCAGCAGGGCTTTTTTTCTGTCCTAAAAACAAAAAACCGGTCAAAAAACCGGCTAACAATCTAAATCTGTGGTAGATTTCATAATTCGACAAATCTAGGGCGATTATTAGATTCTTACATATACTTTATTTTAAAATTTAATTTTATTTAGTTATTAAATATTTTTGAAGTTTTCTGTATGAATTTTTTAGTCTATTCGCGTTAAGCAGATTTTTGAACCAGATAAGGATACAGTTTCAGATATGCAAAGCTGTATACCCTCGTGGTGTATTCGGTAAGTGCCAGGCTTTTATCCGCAATTGTAGTTACCCAGGCTTCATAACTTCTTGGCAGTCCAACGGGGAACATATGATTGGAAATAATATCCTGTTCTTTTTTATTCAGTTCAAAGTATTTTTGCGCGTTTTTCACCGCAACCTTCGGATGATTGCGTGAATGCCGGTAGCTTTCCGCTAGCAAGTTCTTGTTTTTTCTTTTCTTAAATTTGTATAAGTAGAAATCGTGTAGAAGTGCTCCTCTGATCGTCGAAATGACATCAAGTCTGAACTTCATGGCAATCTTATAAGATAGATAAGCAACGTCCAGAGAGTGCTCAAAGACTGAGCCATGGTGATGCGGGATGACTCTCATTTTTTGGTATTCATCATGCTCGATAATGGGTCTGGCTACTGTAAGAAAATAATCATCATACTTTAATAATAATTTTTCCATGATTGCTCCTAACTTAGTTAACTAAAACTTATTATATTAGAAACAAATCATAGTTTCAAGGTTTTTTTACAATTTAATGGTGATTTTGTTATATTTCTTTAATATTATTTGGTACAACGTTATACTATTTTCAAGTAATTACAATTAAACATTTAGCATCAGAATTTTTAGCGTCTTTATTTTCTGATATAAATCACACCAATTGTCTTTTGGCCACAGTGACTGGAAATCACGCAGCCTGCATTAGTAATCAAAATTTCTTTATGTGGATAAATGTCCTGCAGCGCGTACTTCAAATAGATGGCTTCCTCTTCACTTCCCAGGGAATGGGTGATGAAAATTCGTTTTGAGTCTACAGAATCCCGCCTAGCATTCTCTATCAATTTATCTAAGGCCTTTTTCTTTTCCCCGCGGACTTTATCAACAACAAGCATTTTTCCATTTTCTACACCGATGGTCGGCCGGATCTTTAGGACACTCCCCATTAGATTCTGCAGAACATTGCACCTACCGCCTTTATAAAGGTATTCCAACGTATCGATGACAAAGCTCACGTGGACCTTAGCAACTAAATCCCGGATCTTTACCGAAACTTCTTCTGCCTGGAGCCCCTGCTGGGCATATTCAGCGGCTGTAATGACCAAAGCCCCTATGCCTGTAGACAGGTTTTGCGAATCAATTATCCAGATTCTTCCCTGCGGAAATTCCGAAGCAGCAAGGACAGCATTTTGGTAAGATGAGGACATCTGAGCAGAAATGGTGATCACAATAATATCCTGCTCCTGATCAAAACATCCCCGAAAACATTCTGCATATGCGTACGGTGTAGGAGCTGCAGTTTTCGGAAGCAACTTTTTTTCTTCAACGAGCTGAAAAAGCCTTGCCGGGATTAAGTCTACGCCATCCCGGTAAGTTTCTTCTCCAAAATCAACGTGCAGCGGAACAACATCAATATCATATTCTTGAAGTAATTCTGCTGAAAGGTCATTGGTACTGTCGGTTATGATCTTAACCTTCCGCATTCACACCACTCCTAAACATTAATAACCTGGCTTTTTATACAACAGGCTTTCTTTGGCCAGGATGTCGGTATTATAAACCTCTTCGGTCCATTTTTGTTTGGCTATTTCTTCAAAAGAAACTGAAATATTCTTATCGGGAATTCCCATTATTTCTGTCATTGCCTCGGCCATTTTGTCGGCTAAGGCTATTTTTTGTTCGTCACTTCGGCCGGGCCATAATTTTACAATGATATGCGGCATGATGAACTCCCCTTTGAAATAAATTTTATATAATTATCGATCATACTCTAAGTTATAACACAAATCTTAAAACTCGCATAGAATATTTGTTATTTTTTGGTGATACACTATTCTTTATCTTCGTTCGAGTATTCCGGCCCAAATATTCCTGGTCATTCCTATCACAATTTTAAATCGTCGAATGCCCGATCAGTTTCCGTGTTCATTGAATTCAGAAGTCCTTCCGCCTTTTCCTTCAGTTTTTCCGGGATATAGATTTCCACACCGAAATTGGTCATCCCCATATAGATCCGAAGATAGTCCCCAGCTTCATTATACTTTTTATAGAAGGGAATCCCTTCAGAATCAAGGATTGATCCAATAATATCCGCCTCAATTTCATTTGCAGCTTCAGTAATTAATATCCATCTTTCTAGTTCAACATTATCATCTTGTTCATTGGGTTCCTTCATTTGTATCCTTCCTTTCCAAAATAAATTTATATCGGTATATTTTTCATTATGATTAAATCAAATAGCGTAATCGGATTGAGTAACCCAATTTTTTAATCAGATCGTAGTATCTATCTTATCTTTTAATAATCTTAGACGGTAGCCATTCATAGCCGTATCGCCTAGTTCTCCGAGCAGTCGGTAATTCGCTACTGCACCGACGAAGGCCCCGATGACGGGTACCAGCTGTAAAAGCTTGGCAAGATCTATATAATCTCTGTATTCCTGCTGAAAAGTGCGCCAATCAACTGTTTCCATTGAAATCGGGTGCCTGTAAATGTATTCATCCCAGTCCGAAATTCTTTGAAAGACCTGCATCCGTTTCTCTCTACTGGAAAAAGCTAGCTGAAACAGGTGAAGGATATATAGTCTTTCCCTTAAATCTTTGACATCATATCCATAAATGCTTGCCATTTCAAATAAGAACTTAATCTTGATGCTTAAGAGCAGAGGAAAATCCGCAAGTCCAAGTAAAATACCGCCTGCTCCTGTGCCTGCCCCTTCCAGACTGGCCGTTTTTTTGTAGACACTGATTTTAGCCCAAGCAAGTCTGTCCCGTTCCTTCAGGTCAATATTTTTAAGCGCTTCCCTTGTCGTAAATTCAGATCCTGTCAAAACAGCTCTCACCATATTTTTGATCGCAGCTGTGATGATCTCATGGGCTTTGTCCGGAATCAGCCTGTTCGTTCTGTTCTGAATATTTTTTGCTACCCTGTCGGTCAGTGATGCGTTCCTGGTCATTTTCCTTTGCCATTTTTTCAATTCTGCGAGTACCTTCATATCATATGCTTCCACCGGCGTAACTCCTTCGTCGCTTATCTATAAAACTATTTTACTCGATTGCCGGATCATTGGATATTTTTATTTCATCTGCTAAAGATAATACTGTAAGATTTAAAAATTATTCACTTTCAGGAGGATAAACCGATGAAAAATTATTCAATAGATTTTCAAAGGATGCCTCAGTCTTACTGGATAACTTCGACACCTCGGACAGATTATCCAGCCCTGAATGAGGACATTGAAGCCGACATTGCCATCATCGGCGGTGGAATTGTAGGGATTACTTCGGCTTTTCTCTTAAAGAAGGAAGGTTATAAGGTTGCTGTCCTTGAGGCTGACCGAATTCTTCAGGGTACAACGGGCCATACGACCGCCAAAATTACTTCCCAGCATTCCTTAATCTATGCAAAAATGCAGAAAAAATTTGGGGAAGAAAAAGCCCTGCAGTATGCACAAGCCAATGAAACTGCTCTAAAATTTATTGCCGGCCTTGTCCAAGATAACAACATAGACTGTGATTTTTTACGGCAAAATGCCTATATTTTTACACAGCAGGATCGCTATATTCCGGAAATCATGGAAGAAGCCAAAATCGCTGAGAATTTCGGCATCAAAGCTTCTTTCCTGCGGGAAATTCCTCTCCCGCTCCCGATTAAAGGCGCTGTTCGTTTTGATGACCAGGCTCAGTTTCATCCGCGAAAATATTTGCTCGCACTCGCTAAGGAAATACCTAGAAAGGGAAGTCATATTTTTGAACAAACCAAAGCTGTTGACATTCAGCAAGGCACCCCATGTTTAGTGCTCACCGATAACGGGCCAAGAATTGCTGCATCAAAGGTGATTATTGCGTCTCATTACCCTTATTATGAGGCTATGGGTTTATTTTTCACGAGACTCTATCCCGAACGTTCTTATGCTTTAGGTGTCAGAATCAAAGGAGATTATCCCGGAGGCATGTATATTTCTGCTGAAGACCCGACCCGTTCCCTACGTTCTCAACACGACAAGAAAAACAATCTGGTAATTGTTGGCGGCGAACATCACAAGACAGGTCAGGGAGAAGATACCCGCAATCATTACCTAAAACTCAGAGATTTTGCCAGGCAGCTTTTTGAGGTTGAGGATATCCCATACTGGTGGTCCACACAGGATTATACAACGATGGATGAAATCCCTTATATCGGTAATCTCACATCCGATACACCTGATGTCTACGTCGCCACAGGGTTTGGCAAATGGGGAATGACCACAGGTACGGCCGCCGCTCTTATTTTCCGGGATCTGATCCTGAACGGCTACAGCCCCTGGATGGATATTTATTCCCCTTCCCGCTTTACACCGATCGCCTCAGCTAAAAATTTCGTCCAAGAAAACCTGAATGTTGCCAAACACCTGCTTTCTGGCAAACTATCATCCATCCCGGGCACAGCGGAAATCCTCAAAGGCGAAGGCAAAATCATTAAATATGACGGCCAACGAGCAGGTGCCTATCGTGACCGGCAAGGGGCCCTGCATATTGTCGACACAACCTGCACCCATCTCGGATGTGAATTGCAGTGGAATTCAGCTGAAACATCCTGGGACTGTCCCTGCCATGGATCCCGTTTTACCTATGAGGGTGAGATCATTGACAGTCCTGCGCAAAATAAATTAGAGCACATTCAGGAAGGCGAACAACAATCGTCTGGCCAGGAGTTTTAAGAGCCAAATATCTCTCGGCAAATCTCTGCTAGTCGACCAAAGATATTCCCTTAAAGATCTGGCCAACAATATTCTCATTCCCTGCAATCAGGGATATCCCTCTCTTTTTCTCCAGAAGCACAACTTTTCCGCCTGCTTCCTCGACAAGCAGAATGCCTGCGGCAACATCCCAGGGACTTAAGTTAAGTTCCCAATAACCATCAATAATACCTGCGGCCACATTGGCAAGGTCATAGGCGGCGGAGCCGATTCTGCGTATCCCTCTCGATCTGGGTACAAAGTATACGAAATAGTTCGTATTGTTATCCGGATTTTCAGACTGGTCGTACGGGAACCCGGTCGAAAGCAAACATTCCTTCAACCTGGATTTAGCGGCAACGGTTATTTTTTTGCCGTTTAAGCTGGCTCCCTGACCACGCACTGCTTCAAAAAGCAGATCCAGCATCGGCATATAAACAACGCCTAGCACCGTTTCTTTCCTGTATTGAAGTGCAACCGATACTGCAAAGACCGGCAGCCCCTGCGCGTAATTCGTCGTTCCATCCAGCGGATCAATAATCCATAAATACTCCGAAACATTATTCTGATGAACTCCGGATTCCTCGGACAAAATGCTGTGGGCGGGGTATTTGGCTTGAATCGCTTTCAGAAAATAGTTTTCCGAAAGCTTATCGACCTCCGTCACCAAATCTACTTCCGTGGACTTCGTTTCAATAAAAAGATTTTTTTTACGGAAATCTTTTTTCTGAAGATTACCAACTTCTCTGACCCAGGTTTTAACATCACTTAAAATATTTTCAAGGTCCGACATGTCTGCCTCCTATAATGGTCGAATGACCGTGTTTATTCAGAGAGCAATATTGATTTCATCAAGCTGATATCGTCGCTTTGTACATTGTTTTTACCCATCTCCTTGGCATTCAGCAATAGGGTGTCAACACGCTGCACGAAACTGTCTCTGCCTTCTTCCTTGCGCCAAGAATCTACTCCGAAACTGCAGGTTAGATGGCCGGAAGTGAAATCATAGTCTGATATTCTCTTTCTTATTCTTTCCGTTATTTCTACAGCCTCACCCTTATTGGTATTCGGTAGCAGAATAACGAATTCCTCTCCCCCCCAGCGGGCAAAGATATCTGTTTCTCTTATCATTCCTTTGACCAGGTCCGTAACCTCCGTCAGAACCTTATCCCCAGTTAAATGTCCAAAGCAATCATTAATTTTCTTAAAATAGTCAATGTCGAAGATCATAAGTGAAAGATCACAAGAATATCTTTTCGCATAGGAGATCCATTTATCAAGCTCATCATCAAATTTCAGCCTGTTATAGATCCCGGTTAAAGGATCTCTAATGGACAGTTGAATCAGATCTCTGCCGTTTAGGAAATGAATTCTTTTAAAAAGGTGAGTCCTAAATGAAGCGGTGCTGCTCAGGGCCGTAACTAATAAGATATAAAAAATTACTGCGGAAAAATCCGAAGCTTCCATTTGCTCCAAAAAATAGATCGAAGCAGCAAAAAAAGTGACCCCAGCAAATACGGAGACCATAATCATATTGATCCAACGGTTCGGGACTAAACAAACCGCTAAAATAATCGCGATAATACCAAAGGCTTGAATAAAGAAATCCGGAGATTCATATTGACAGAAGACAAAAATAAATACAACGGATGCCATTATTTCATAAAGCGTAACCCAGAAACACAACGTTGAATACTTTTTTATGGATTTCATTCTGAAATAAAATATACCTATCAGGACCAAATAGGTTGTTCTTACCAAAAATATCAATTGAAATGCTTTCAGGTTCTTCACAAAAAAGAAGTCCGGAATAATAAAGAGGAAATACAAGATTCCCAGAAAAAGTACGATTGGCCGGAGATACTTAAATAGAATAATAAACTCAGACGCTTCGTACTCCTTCTCTAATTTTTTATCTGCAAATTCGCCAAAACGGTTGATCCTGCCAGTTTGGTTTTTCTTCATTGTTTTCCCTCTTTTACTCTCTACTGTCCATAATTTTCCGTGATCCACTGGTGAAGCAAATTAGCCTGCACAGGAGAAATCAATTTGGGCTTACCAATACTGACTACGCAAAAAGCAATCTTCGCAGCCTCTTCGACAAGCTGTGCATTGGCCAGGGCTTTATCAAGCGTCGATCCTACCGTCAACTGACCATGATTGCTCAGCAATACGGCATTTAGCTTGCCTAGTGCCTGGATCGTAGCCCCAGCCAGCTCCTCGGAACCCATTGGGAAAAAAGGAGCTGTTTCAAGTTTTCCACCCAGCACCGCAGCCATTTCGGCCAGTACGAGCGGAAAAGGCTCCTCCACACAGGCCCAAGCTGTAGCATAACAAGAATGGGTATGACAAACGCCGCATACATCTGGTCTTTTCTGGTAGGCAAGACAATGCATTCCGCTTTCGATCGAAGGTTTTCGGCTGCCATCGATTACGATCCGCTCCGTATTCATCACAATAATGTCTTCCGGTTTGACCACAGAATAATCCATTCCACTTGGGGTTATACATACATAGCCTGTTTCAGGATCCCGTATACTGAAGTTTCCCATGGTCCGCATAATTAACCCGGACTGAAGGGCCTGTCCGGCAATATCAATAACCTGTTTTCTTTGTTCTTCCAAAAGCATGGTCTTTGACCCCCGAGCTTAAACATTTTCAGCTATTTTATAAATTAATTCTTCCGTTTTCTCCCATCCCAGACAGGCATCGGTAATGGACTTTCCATAGATATTCTCTCCGATCTCCTGCCTGCCTTCTACCAGATAGCTTTCAATCATTAGTCCCTTGATCATTTTATTCAGCAGCGGATCATAGGTTCTGCTCGTAAGGACTTCCCTGGCAATCCGAGGCTGTTCATAGAAGCGCTTCATCGAATTGGCATGGTTGGTATCCACAATGATTGTTGGATTGGCCAGTTGAAGTTTTTCATATTCGTAGGCGGCATAGATTAAATCTTCATAATGATAATTCGGAATATTTCTGCCGGACGAATCTACAGCGCCTCTTAGGATTGCATGGGCAAGCGGATTGCCGGATGTTTCTATTTCCCAGCCGTTATAGATAAAATGATGCCCTTGTTGGGCGGCATAAATCGAATTCAGCATAACTGTTATGTCTCCGCTCGTCGGGTTTTTCATGCCGACCGGTGTACATACCCCGCTGACGGTTAAGCGGTGCTGCTGGTTCTCCACAGAGCGCGCGCCAACTGCAATGTATCCTAAAACATCGAGAAGATACGTGTAGTTTTCCGGATAAAGCATTTCATCAGCTGCCGGCATATGAAATTCCGACAGGGCTCGGATATGGAGCTTACGAATTGCGATAATCCCCTCGCATAAATCAGGATCTTTGCTCGGGTCGGGCTGATGAACCATCCCTTTATAGCCTTCACCCGTAGTACGGGGCTTGTTGGTATAGATCCGCGGAATAATCAATATTCTTTCCTTGACTTTTTCCTGCACTACAGCGAGCTTTCCAATATATTCACATACCGAATCCTCATTATCTGCGGAACATGGCCCGATGATCAGAATAAACCGGTTATCCTTGTTTTCTAAAATATTGCTGATCTGCTCGTCCCTGGCCTGTTTTATTTTTTTTATATGTTCAGGTAAAGGTATCTGTTCAATAATTTCCTCGGCCGTTGGTATTTTTTTGATAAATTTCATATTCATTCTATATAATCTCCTCTTGTATCATCATTCACCGAGAATGCCGGTAAATCGGATAAGTCTGAATCGAACCGATCCTAGTGTGATAATATTGACTATCTATTAGGAATTATAGTACATTCTGCTCCTTTTTACATCCATTAATTTGCATAGAGATCTTCGAGGTCTTTTGAATACGCTAGAATGTTCCTAGTCCTTGAGATCAAAGGATTGCGTTAAGGCCCATTCCGTTACAACCTTTGCCTGAACTTCTACTTCGATCTCCGCTTGCCGGAAGGCCTTCCGCCAGTCAGTCTCAACTTCTTTCCAGGCTGACGGCTCATAACGGTGCAAGTGCTGCATTAAACCCAAAAAATCCGAGTCATATTCACGAGCTTTCGAAATGCTCTTTAACGCTTTCACTCGAACACTTTCTGCGGCTGCTGCTTCTATTTTGCTGACATCTTTTGTAGTGATTTGAAAATTAGCGGTTTCAGGAATCGCTCCGAGCGTTTGGATTGTTATTCGAAACACTGGTTTCCCATTCACCCATTTTGCTTTAATTTTATGCTTGGACGCCCCTACGTGGTAAGTGATCATCTGTGAGCCATATCCAAACTCAAATGGCATTATCCCGTCTTTTAAATCTTGCGTCAGAAACAAGTATCCTGTAGACTCATCCTTGTCCAGCCAGCCAATAAGTTTGTCACTTCGAAATACGCCAAAGCCTTCAATAAGTAGACTATTGCTTTGATTCCCATTATTCCATTTAATCTGCGGCAGCACCGGATCCCGGTCAGGGCTAAGGAGCCATTGACAAAATTCGAGAAGGGTAACCCCTCTTGAAACCCCCGTACGAAGCGCAATCTCCTCCTGTTTTTTTATCTGCTTAAAAAGATTCGATACAAGTACCGGCTTGGCCTGAAGAAAAGACCCAGCATTTCCTTTGGTCACAAATAACAATTGGTTGGGTCTGCTTTCAGGAAAACGCAGAAGGTTTTCCGCCACCTTGGCCGTCGCGGTCTTAGCCAAATTTTCCCCATAAATAGTAAATATTACATGGCTGCTGGTCTGCAAACGCGGCAGCTGTTTATTTAAATCCGTTATGCTTTCCATAAATGTTTTAGCTTCCCCTTTATACACTAGATCTGCAGATTTGCTGGAAGACGCACCACCGTCTGAATTACTGGAGCTTGGTGGACTAATGATTAACCATTGACCCACATACTTCTCCTGACCTTTTTCTGAGGAGTAATCGATTGCCCCGCCGGTCAGCATAGCCAAATCCTCAACCTCATTTCTGCTCCAACAGCCTGAAAGGGTAAGCAAACTCAACATCAAAAGAATCATCCGGGCATATCTTTTTGCTTTTGATATCACTGCATGCAGCCTCCTTTTTTCTTTCTGATTAATGTAATAGCAAGCAGCAGTAATGGCAGTACAACTTCAAATAACAAAGATATGGACGGCCAGTATTTTGCCAGGAATTCCAGCAGCGCCATGGTGTTAGGTACAAGGAACGTTGCCCCTGAGAATACGATGACCATCACTGAAGCGGCAATAAGTTTGGGGTGCTTTCTGCTGACTGACTGTCTGGCTGCAAGTATCGTTACATAAAAAAGCAAAGAGGATTTGACCATGATCCCGGTCAGCCATAACGGCAATACCAATAATTCTATACGTTGAATGTAATTCCCGTATTCAATTGTTTTGACAGTAAACCATATCGGGAAAATCATTTGATCGGCTACATCCGCCCCTAAGACAGTCAGTACAGCCAGCGATCCGAAAGTCAACAAAAGCATTGTGCTAATAACCGCGTAGGATGCCTTCTTCAGCGCTTCCTGAGGTTTGTTCATCAGAGGGATCAACATCAGCAATACGGCAATCTCGCCATACCATTGAACCGGTATCCATATATTCTGCATCACCGGACTGATCCCGTCTTCCAAAATAGGAAGCAGACTGCTTGGATCTGCTTTCGGAATCGCCAAAATACAGGCCATTAGATAAGCAAATACAAATAGAGGCAGGATGAACTGGTTCATCCGCGCAATCACTTCAATCCCTTTTTGCGCAGAATACCAGCAAATAAGTACAAATACCAAATTAATGGGAATACCCGGCGTTCCAAATAAAGCGGATACGGTTAGAAATTCCGAAGTTTCCCTGACAACGAGGATATTCAGGACAGTAAAAAATAGGATATAGGAAACAGCCAGCGCCTTGCCTCCGATTTTCCCTACAATGAGCGGCAGATATTCTGCTATTGTAAGTCCCGGAAACCGCTGTGCCAGCTTGGCCGAAATGATCAATACGCCAAAAGAAGATATCCCTGCCCCTAGGCTCACCAGCCAGGCATTTTGTTTGCCTGTTGTCGCAGTTAATCCAGGAATAAACAGGATTGCGGTTGAGGTCATCACAATAAACAGCAGCATCGCGGTTTGCGTACCAGATATTCGTTTCTTATCTATTTTTTATTCCCCCTCTTGAGTTTCTCCTTCAACTGATTAGCATCGCTGCGCAGAGGTTTCTTGTCTCCGAAGAACCTGGGTCGGGTAAACATCGCCCACCAGGGCACCCGGATAACGGTATCTTTCAGATCCCGCGATGTCAGCGGCGCTATGGGCGACAAATACGGTACCCCAAAAGAACGCAGACTGCAAAGGTGGGTAAGCAGAATCATCAGCCCAAAGATAATTCCCACAATTCCAAAAACACCAGCCATGATAATTAAGCCAAAACGGATGATCCGAATACTGGTCCCGACATTGTAATCCGGGAACGTAAATGAAGCAATCGCTGTCAGACCGACAACTACCACTGAAGTCGGACTGACAATCCCGGCATCGACTGCGGCCTGCCCGATCACCAAACCTCCTACCGTACTGACTGCCTGGCCGACAGTTCTCGGCAATCGCACACCGGCCTCACGCAGAAGTTCAAAAACCAGTTCCATTAAAAATATTTCCACAGAAATGGGCAGCGGCAGATTTTCCCTGGCTCCAGCTACCGTGTTTAGAAGGGATATCGGAATAAGCGTCTGATTGATAGAAAACGCTGCAACTGTAATCGCAGGAACTAGTAAAGCGATATTGATTGCGATGAAACGGCCTATTCGTGCAAAAGAACCAAACAGCGCACTGTAATAATAATCCTCAGAGGCCTGTATCAATGCTATAAAAGTACACGGAACAATTAATACCGAGGGTGAATTGTCGACGATAATGGCAATTCTGCCTTCAAACAGCGAAGCTGCCGCCTTGTCCGGCCGTTCTGTATACTGTACAAGTGGAAACAGACTGATTGGCTCATCGGAAATAAATTCTTCAATATAGCTGCTGTCCAGAACGTTATCGATCGTGATGTCTTCAATACGCGATTTAACTTCAGCTACAACCTTTTCGTTCGCTACTCCCTGAATGTAGCAAATATTTACCTTTGTTTTGGACAACGTTCCCACTGTCATGTTCTCGGCCTTCAGACGGCTGGTCCGGATCCTGCGTCTCAAAAGACTTAAGTTTGTTCCGATATTTTCCACGAAACCATCCCTAGGCCCGCGAATGTTTGGTTCGGTCGTCGGCTCATTGATCTGTCTGATGTTATAGCCCTGGACAGAAGCTTTAATGCCAATCGGGTACCCGTCTATAATCAGGACGATATTGTCCTCCAGCACAGCGTCTGCTGCTTCGGAGACCAGAGACAACGTATCAGCTTTGTAATTCGTCAGCAGATGCTGAAGGATAATGTCGGGTATGTCACCGGTGTTTGTTCCGAGACTCGTATCCATACTAATCTCTGTGTTCTTCCTGGGATCTTTTTTTGTTTGGAAATCCTTTTCCCTTACAGAAACCTCTAGCATGATCGGCTTTAAAATGGCGTCGTTAATTATCTCGGGCTTACACAGGCTTTCTGAGTAAACAATAAACGCTTTGATTTTTTTTGTAAAATGCAGCTGGAATTCTCTGAAAGAAATATCGGAACATTTTTCAAAAATTTTATTCAAGGCTTGCCGGTTGTCCCCAATCTTACTTGACAACTGCTCGCCGGTATGGGACCGTTCATCAAGCAGAGGTTTTTCCTTCGCTATGTTTTTACTAAGTATTTTAGTGATAAGCTGGTTAAACACCCTGGCATCTACCGTCCAAATTTAAGTATTCTATCCTGATTAGTTTGGCTATTAATACGATTTTTACTCTGATCCAAAGATAGATACCAGCAGGCAATCTTCGAATAACAGATAAATCAATAAAACATAAGAAACGAGGGCTCAACAGAACTTAAGTCCTGCTGCGCCCTCGCCAAAAATCCGTTATTTTACTCTTCTTCCCTGAAATATTCCATGCTTGTTTTTTTCAATTCAGCATGACTGAACAGCATCTCATACTGTTGTAAGCCTGTAACCTTAGAAATTCTCTCCATTGTTTTCCTACACTCCGAAGGTGAATGCCCATGGATCATCGTAAATAGATTATACGGCCAATCCGGAAGTTCAGGTCGTTGGTAGCAATGGCTTACTTCCTTAAAGGCGGCCATGATGTGACCGGTTTCTTCAATCTGCGCTTCCGGAACAACCCATACCCCCATCGCATTTGAAGTAAATCCTGCCTTCCGGTGGTACAGAATGGCGCCAAAACGTCGTAGCACCCCGTCACGCTTATAGTCCTGAATTTTTGCCCGGATACTTCCTTCTGACCATCCCAATCTAGAAGCTGTCTCAGAGAAAGGACAAAGCGACGGAGCCAAATCACCCTGCAAAATCCGGATTAAAACCTTATCCTCCTCCCCGACCTGAAAAGCAGACCGTCCTTCCTGAGACGAATACCCGGTATTCGCCATGGGCAGCTTCTTTCCTGTACTCTTTTCCAGGTCAAACAGCACACCTATCTTGAACAACCGGATAGCGGGAAGGCTGTATACTTCGGGACTTCCCAAAATATGTATTGCCTGTTCCAAAATTTGCATCAACCCGTCCTGTGACCGGGATATGACTGTAAACCACATATTGTAACGATGATCCCGCAGATAATTATGTGTAACCCCAGGAACTTCCTGCAGAAAATCCGCAAGAACAGATATTTTTTCTTCCGGGACCTTTGCCGCGCAAAGTGTGCTGAAATACCCTAAACGGCGAGAATCAAAGACGCCGCCTATCCGCCGGATCATTCCTTTCTGCCGGAACTGGTTAACCCGCTGCCATGTTTCTTCTTCGTTTAGCCCCAGCATTTCTCCCAAAACCTGATAAGGACGTTCCTCAACCGGGAAGGCCGCCTGGATTCTGGTCAGCAAAATCCGGTCCTTTGTCTCCATTTAGCAACTGACCCCCTTGCGTCCGTGGTATAGACACCAGGGCTCTTCAGCCATGTAGTCACCGTTTTCATAAAAAGCAGCACGAGCCCGGCAGCCTCCGCAGACTTTTTTATACCCGCAGCTACCGCACCCTCCTTTATACGCCAGCGTGCGCAGTTCTTGCAAAACCGAATTACTGCGCCATATTTCATCAAAAGGTGTTTTCCGGACATCACCGAGAGGCAGATTCAAATACGCACAGGGCTGCACCTGCCCCCTCGGGCTGATAATACAATATGCTGTTCCGGCCAGACAGCCACGGCTGAACCGAGTGTTTACCCCCATCTGTTTGGCAATTCGCATAAACTGCGGTGCACAGGTTGGTTTCAGTTCAATATCAACGGTTTGCTGCTTCTTCATGATCCTGGTCAGCACTTCTTCGTAAGCTTCCGCCCTTAAAGACTCTTCTTCTATAGACACTGCCCGGCCTGTCGGCACCAGAAAGAAAAAATGATGTGCCACTGCTCCCTCCCGAACCGCAAAATCCGTAAGTGTTTCCAGTTCATGTGCATTCCAGTCCATCACTGTTGTATGCACCTGGAAAGGAAGCCCCACCGCCATGCAATTGCGCATACCTTGCACAGCCTGGTTCCAGGCTCCGGGATAGCGGCGGAAATCATCCTGCTTTTTTGGATCCATTGAATCAAGGGAGATTCCCATCCCCATGGCGCCGGATTTTTTAAGCTTTGCGGCAAGATCTTCCGTCAACAAAGAACCATTGGTTCCGAAGACAGGCCGTAACCCAAGCTCTTTGGCATAGGCGACTAGTTCAACAATATCTGGGCGCATGAGTGGTTCACCGCCGCTAAAAATCATTATCTTAAACCCTGCTTTGGCGATTTGTTCCAGCAGTGTCCTGGCCTCAGCCGTGTTGAGTTCCTCCTCGGCTCGGCATCCGGAATCGCGGTAACAGTGATCACAATACATGTTGCAGGCATTTGTCGTATTCCAAGAGACAATCATATTTTTCTTCCTTTCCTAGTCCGAGGTTAACAAGGCATAAACCTCAATTATTAATCGTCGTTTTTTTTCCAATCTCTTCGTCAGTCAAGTAACAGGCTGGATCAGATTCCCAAAAATCACCTGTCACAGCCTCTGCCCTGGTACGGAAATTACCGTTACAGAAATCCAAATATCGGCACTCGGCGCATCGCCCTTTGAGAAGCGATTTACGGTCTTTCAAACCTGCCAGCACTGGTTGGCTCAAGTCAGTCCAGATATCTCCAAATTTTCTTTCCCGGACATTACCAAACGAGATATGCTGCGTAAACTGGTCCGGATGTACATACCCTGAAGGATCAACCTCTCCGAACGCAATCCCGGAACGGTTACCGCCATTGCAGCCTATGAGTGTCTTTATTTTCCCCGCTCTGGCCGGATCTTCACATAAAGCCCGCAAATAGAGATAAACACCATCGGCGTGGTTATCAACTGTCAGGATTTCCTTGTGCAGTCCGCGTTTTTCAAAGTCTCTTGTTCTGCGGATAATAGTATCGAGCGCCTGTCTCGACTCTTCGGGAGTAATATCGTCAGTAACCATTTGCTTACCCCGTCCAGAGTATACTAAATGATAAAAACAAACACGGTCAATTTTTTCTGCTTCAATAAAATCAAAGATACGATCCAGTTCCTCATAATTATGACGGTTAATCGTAAAGCGAAGACCAACGCGCTGGCCCGCCTCCACACAGTTCCGGATCCCTCTCATAGCAGCCGCAAAAGCCCCTTCTCTGCCCCTAAACTTGTCATTCACGGCTCTCAGACCGTCAAGGGATACCCCAACATAACCTACGCCGATTTCTTTGATTCGCCGGGCAGCTTCCGGTGTTATCAACGTACCGTTCGTAGATAAAGTTGGTCTGATTCCTTTCTGAGCCGTATAGGCGGCAAGCTCGAAAAAATCTGGCCGCATCAAAGGCTCTCCACCTGAAAAAAGCAAAACAGGAACGTGAAATTCCGCTAAATCATCGATAAAACGCTTGGCTTCTTCCGTTGTCAGTTCTCCGTTATATTTTTGCGAATCTGAGTCCATGTAGCAATGGACGCACTGCAAATTGCAGGTTCGGGTCGAATTCCAGACAACCACCGGTCCTGAATCACCTGTTGCTCCGTTTCTGGTCCCATGGGCATGCTTACTATAGCGCAGGGAATCTCCAAAATATTCAGTATCAAATAACAGCTTCGTAACACTAATCATGTTTATTCCCCCAACTGTTTCAATTAAAATAAAACCTTTACTTATAAAAGGTACCACGGATCTTCCCTTTGATAATTCTCTGATAATTAATGCTTTTGGGACAATGAGGATGCTTAACTCTTCGTACAATTATACAGCATAAAATCAAAAATGGATAATGTAAGTTACACTAATATAATTTTAAGAATTAATGTCTATATTATCAGTAGAAACCTTTATTTTCAAAATAAATATAGGTCTACAAAATAATTAACGCCCTAAAAGGCAAAAAAGGAGAAATATCTTTTATGAAACAACAAAAAAAATCTCAGGCAAGAAAAAAGCTCCCCAGAAGTTCTATTTTCATGTATATTGCATCTGCTTTTATAGCTGTTATCGCTGTTGCACTTTTAGTCAATAATGTTTTGTATTTCAACAACACTATTTCGCAGTATACCACGCAAGGTTATCCATATGAAATGGTCGCCAAGGAATTAATTCCCGGTCAGCTGCTCCCCGGAATCTTCCAGCCGCTTAGCATTCTCGGCATTGCTGTAATTCTGTATGGTGCAGGTCTTATCAATCAAAAAATTACAGGATACTTCCGGTCATGTTCCAACAGTGAAACCGTGATCCATGCTGAACCCGCAATGGTAGATGCAAAAACCGTTAATACTGCAGACGAAGAAATTGTATCTAAGGACCAGGCTGAATCGTCTGTTGCAGTACCCGAGCAAATTGAATCTCAAATTGTGGAAATACAAGACGACCAAGACAGCACCGACAGCAAGGACAACACGGATAAATAGAATCTCACACAAAAAAATTGTATTAAGACAAATCTTAAGCCTATGGCGTTGTGCCATAGGCTTTATGCTTATATTTTAGAACTTCATCAACAGTTAGATAATAAGCAGACTTTCTTAAGAGGTAAATTTTGACGGCAAAAAATACCATTCTAAAAAGTCAAGAATAAGTGCATTCTAAATAAAAAAGGAGTACTTAAAATGCTAGAAATAGGCAAAAGCAAAGATACAATCATAATTGGCCTTCTAGGGGGGTTAATTGGGACGATTGCTATGGATGTATCTAATTTATTAATTTTTAAGTCAGGAAAAACCGAGACGTTATATGGTCATATAGCAGGTGGATTATTTGTAGCTCCGTATAGAACAAAAAGACGTGAGAATTTCATATTAGGTCAATTGGCACATTTAGGTATAGGCTCATTGTGGGGAATTCCCTTAGTTTATACACTTAAAAAAACGGGTAAAGATCATTACTTAATAAAAGGAGCCGTCATTTCCATGCTTTCTTTGGGCACGCTTATAGGTGGGCAAAAAGCCGGTTACTTAAAAAAATTTCGTTTAACGAAAACCTTTTATTCAGCAATCTGGAATCATCTTCTTCATGGTTTAGTTTCTGCCCAGACCATTGTAATGTTAGCAAACCCAACTATAATCAAAAAAACAAAGGCCCATGAGAAGAATGCATCCTAATCAAAGCATTTACTATCATTCCTTGGCTACCTATGAACCCGGATTGGATACCTCAGTGAATCCTCAGCTCCTGATCCAACCTTTCCGCCCATATCTCTTCGAGAAGCTGAAGGTCTTCTTCAAATTCCTTCATGGTCTGGGTATCTTTCATTTCAATTTCTTCCAGAATATCAAACTTAAACGCCTTGGCCCCATATTTATTCCATTCCTGCAGAAGTTTTGTCAGCACACAAGAACCGGTATCTTTGGAAAAATCAAAACGGTTCTGAAAACGCCTGACATTAACAGCGCTTTGCAGAACATATCTGCCGTTTTTGTTATTGGTAATCATATAAACTCCACCGGAAGTTTTCCGTTCCTTATATTCATTGCGGAGCTCCCTTTTCCGATCGGATGTACCCGTCATCGTCTAATACCCCATTTCCTTCAGCAGCTTGGAAAGCGTACTCAGACGTTCTCCAATTAATTCATCGTCATTGCTGAGTACTTGCCTGAACAGCTTGATGTCTCCTTCAATCATCGGATTATCGGTACACACGGCTACAGTCATTGCATCTCCCTGCAACCCTATCCTGTCAATGACGGGTTTCTCAGGATCATACATTTTTTCATATCGGTAGGCCTCACGGAAATGAAGTGTCGATCTGCAAATCAGGATCGCAAGATCGATCACACGGTGAAGTGGAAGCTCCTCGGACTGTCTCGACCATTTTTCTCCGGTGAACCGCCAGACCTTTGCGGATATCTCCAGCTTCCCCCTGTCATTCCACTGAGCCAGCCCCAGGGATAATCCTTTGGCGTCAGAATCATAGGCATTTCTGCCGTCAATCCGTTCATAGTCTTCCGATACAATCACAGGTTTATGTTTGAGCGTCGTCGGAATCTTCATACGTTACCTCTCCAATTTAGCAAAAATTTTATTTTGTTATTTCTTTTATATCAGCTCATCTACTAAATTACTAAATTAGTAGATTACAATAGGAAGATTATCACATTATACAATCTTTGTCAAAAAAATACGCCATACAGGCACAGTGGTCACAAATATTTCAACGTCCATAACTGGACCAGTGTGGTATTGCGGCACACAGATCTACCCTCATACTATTTAAAAGAAGGCTTTAACAGCCTTCTTTTACACTCTATTGTAATTGATAACCGCATTTGTCACGGTTACTACGGAAATCAACTCATCCTTTTCATCAAGCATTTCAATCAACCAGACATGAGATGTCTTTCCCTGATGCAGCAGTCTGCCTTTCGCAAGGATATAGCCTTCTATGTTTTTTGCTTTCATATGATTTGCCGTAATATTTTGGCCCACAGCAACCTGACTATTGTCCAGCAGCTGGTTGGAGGCATATCCTGCAGCCGATTCTCCCAAAGCAATGGTTGCCCCGCCATGCAATATGCCATAAGGCTGGCTATGAAAAGCCGTTAAATTCATCTTGGCTTCAAACGTATTGTCCTTATACTGTATATATTCAATATTTAGGTAATCCATCAGGTATTTCTGGTTCTCCATCAAGTGGCCCTCCTTTCCCGCGCACGCTGCTAAGCGAATACGTGATGCTCAACGGTATAATCAGCCAGGGCATTTTCATCGACAGCAATTCCCAACCCCGGACCCTGGGGTACTTCAATCCTGCCATTTTGGACCGTGATCTCAGGCCGGATGATATCCTGAGGAAAATAACGCCGGGACGGTGATAAGTCTCCAGGAATATAGGTATCCTTGAGACTTGCCAAATGGACATGCAGTATTTTCGAAATTCCGCTTTCCACCATACTCCCGATCCAAAAGTAGATATGATGCTTCCGGCAAAGCTCAATCATCTGCCTGACATAAAACAGGCCACCAATCCTGCCGGTCTTGATGTTTAAAGCACGGCAGGCTTTTAATTCGATTGCCTTCTCCAGATCAGCTACACTTAAAATGCTTTCATCCAGACAGACAGGCGTCTGCATTTCTGCCTGAAGTTTCTGGTAGTCCGTCAGTTCCGCTTCTGCCAAAGGTTCCTCCAGACACAGCAAACCAAGACCGTCAATTTTCATTAATTCGGGAATGTGCTCGGAGCGAAAGCTTCTGTTGGCATCCGCCAGCAGTTTGAGATAGGGATAGGCAGTTCTGATCATGTCAAGTTTGGCAAAACCGTCCTGCGGTTTGATCTTTATTTTAAAACGGACGTAACCTTCCTGCAAGTACTGTTCAATCTGTTTTAACAGGACAGCGCTATCCAGATCTCCCAGAACCATACCCGCCTCAATCTGCGTATTTGTCTCCTCCTGAAAAACAGCCGCCATGACAGGGATATCCTGACACCTCGCGTACAAGTCCAGCAACGCATTTTCAACCCCGGCACCTGTCATCGGGTAAGCTTTATCCAGCCAGGCATGAATGTCGAAAGGATGCACAGTTTCTTCCTGCAGCAGCTGCGGAAGATAAGTTTCCAGCAAAAGGCGTTTAGCACCTGCAAGCGTTTCCGGCGTATAAAAAGGATCAGAGAAAGCGACAACTTCGCCATAGCCGGTATTCCCGAATTCGTCTGTGACTTTAAGAATGATCGTTTCCCGGCGATCCAGACTGGTCTGAGATGTTTTAAAGGTAAACTTTAAAGGCATGTCCAAAAGGAACAGTTCTGCTTTTTTTATGATCATGGACTTCCTCCCTCCGCCAGCATATCTTCTAGTGCCTTGTGACGGACCTTTCCTGTGGCATTCCGGGGAAGTTCAGCCAAAAAGATGATCTCGCTGGGAAGTTTATAGCGGGCGAGTCTTGGAGACAGATAGTCCCTGATCTCCTCTTCGTTTAATAAAGATACTGCAAATAAGACAGGTACCTGTCCCCACTTAGGATCTTTTCTTCCGATGACAGCGCATTCTTTGATCCCAGGGTGCGCGTAGAGTATATTTTCGATTTCCCGCGGATAAATATTTTCCCCGCCTGAAATGATCATGTTTTTGCGACGGTCGAGAATATACAGGAAACCATCCGGATCCAAATAACCGATATCTTCCGTAGGAAAAAATCCAGAGATTGTTTCCCGGCCAAGATATCCATCCATAACCATGGGACTCTGAATCAGGACTTCGCCGCTGCCGTCAGGCCCTGGATTCTTGATCAGGATTTCCACCGAGTCCAGCGGAAAGCCAACTGAATCAAGCTTATCCGGGTATTGGAGAACGGAAAAGGTTGCCGATTGGCTGGTGGTTTCCGTCATACCGTACGTTTTATAGATAGGGATCTGCCTGACCATACATTTTTCAACCAACGGTCGGGGTATGAACTCCCCCCCTATAAGCACCACTCTCAAGCAATGCCTGTCAATCCGGTCAATGATTCTGTTCAGCATGGTCGGAACAACCGACAGCATATTGACTTGTCCTTCCTGAACCAGGTTTAATGTTTCTTCTTCCCGAAAGCTTTCCAGCAACGTTACCGCTGTCCCGTTGTATAAACTGCGCAGTAGAATCGTTAAGGCGCTGATATGATACAACGGCAGAATCATCAGCCAGTTATCTTCTTCCGTGACTCCGAGGCTTTTTTGAGAAGCCTTAACATGGGCAGCAAACTGTTTCCAGCGCAGCGGAACAGATTTAAATTCTCCAGTCGTGGCACTCGTATTCATAATGACTGCAATTTGTTCGGGGTTATAATCCGCGGCCGGATCAAATTCGCTGCATGCTTCCGAATCATCTTGTTCTGCAGCATCAGCCTTTACATCATCCGTAACATCATCCCCAACTACATCTGAAAATGTCTTCACTTCGGCCGGAAATGACTGGCTGAAATTCACGGTGGCCAGACCATCTTGAGACAAAACCAGCTGAATATCCAGGGTTTTCACTTGTATGCCGATTTCTTCCGCGGTTAAGCGTGTATTCAGCATCAATACTTCTTTTTGAAGCAGCTGTAAAGCCAGAAAAAACAAGACCATTTGTTCAGAATTATTCGAAAGGAGCGCTACCCTTTTTTGTTTTTTGACATGCGGCAAAAGCCTTACCGAAAGTAAGCTCACACGTTCGGACACGTCCCGAAATGTCAGGTCATTGATAAATTTTTTATCAGGTTTTTCAAGGGCTTGCTTTCTTAACCAGTTCATTTTAATCCATACTCTCTATTAAATCCTTCACCCCATCCATACAGATCGTGTATTACATTATTTGGGGTAGGTCTTCGTAATATCCTGCCGGATCACGGGAATTTCGGGAATTTTTTAAAATCGGGCTCGCGTTTTTCTTTAAAAGCGTCTCTGCCCTCTTTGGCTTCATCTGTGGTATAGAACAACAGCGTTGCATCCCCGGCCAGCTGCTGCAGTCCGGCGAGACCGTCTGTATCTGCATTGAAAGCTGCTTTCAGGAAGCGAAGGGCCGTCGGCGAATGCTGCAGGATTTCCTGCGCCCATTTCACGGTTTCCTCTTCAAGCTGCTCAAACGGGACGACTGTATTAACGAGTCCCATCTCCTGAGCTTCCTTAGCCGTATATTGACGGCAGAGATACCAGATCTCGCGGGCTTTCTTCTGGCCGATGATGCGAGCCAGATAGCCTGCACCGTAACCGGCGTCAAAAGAACCAACCTTCGGTCCAGTCTGGCCGAATTTGGCGTTCTCCGACGCGATCGTCAAATCACAGACAATATGCAGAACATGGCCGCCACCAATCGCAAACCCATTGACCATTGCGATCACCGGTTTAGGAATGATGCGGATTAAACGCTGCAGATCCAGCACATTTAGACGTGGAATCTGATCGTCACCGACATAACCGCCATGACCACGCACCTTTTGGTCACCGCCAGAGCAGAATGCTTCTTTTTCCTGGCCCTGACCGTGATTAGCGCCGGTTAAAATGATCACCCCGATGTTTTCATCCTCCCGGGCAATCAAAAAAGCATCCATCAGTTCCATAATCGTTTTGGGGCGGAAAGCATTGCGGACTTCCGGGCGGTTGATGGTAATCTTGGCGATCCCGCTGTATGTCTCATAAATAATATCCTCATAGCTGCGGCTGAGTTTTTCCCACGAAAATGTGCTCATTGAATAACCTCCCTAAAATATCGTATTCTTTTTCTCTAAGTTCATATTCTTTTTTCCCGAATTCTTATTACGTCTTTCCATATTTTCATCTAAAGCATCAAGCGTTTAGGAACTCGCTGACGACTGCCCTAAAAGTCTGCGGGTCTTCCAGATGCGTATTATGCCCGGCCCCGGAGATGGTCTGCCGGATGATCCTGGCATTTAAATGACTGAACTCCCGGCCAATTTTCTGGTATTTCGAGTCAAGTTTGCCGCTGATAAAGAGAACGGGCATCGTCAATTCGGCCACCCGATCTTTCAGACAAGGAAACGTTCCCTGACCGCTCGCCAGCAGTGTATTGGCAAGCGCATATGGTTCATTTTGCAGGCGGCGCTGCCTGATTTGTGCTCGGACTGTCTCCGGAAGCCGGGCTTGTGTTTTGAAAAGTTCCAAGCCCGACCAATAGCTTTCAAACCATTCGATCCCGTTCTGCCGGATATCTTCGGCCAGTACGGCATCATCTCTGCGCCGTTTCTCCCTGCTGTGCTCACCGCATTCCCCATAGGAAGCGCTTTCCATGATAAGTTTAGCGATTTCCCAGGGATATTGTAAAGCATAGGCCAGCGCAATCCGTCCGCCCATGGAATACCCCATCACGCTGTACTGCACCAGCTCTAACTGCTGCGTCAGATCATGCAGCGTTTCCAGCAGCGTGGGAAGTCTGTACGGCTGAAGGGCAGACGATTTTTCAGTACTGCCGTGTCCGGGCAGATCCACCAGAATCAACCGGAAGCCGGCCAGATCAATGTCGTCCCAGGTACCGAGGTTCTCTGAAAAGCCGTGCAAACAAACGACCGGCTTCCCCGTTCCCCGTACTTCAAGGTGAATGTTAAGACCGTTCGCGGTGATCCTCATTTCCTATCATCCACCTTAGTCATTTTCTGATGGCAGCCGGGTATACTTGTCATGCAGCTCTTTGCTTAACTCCAGATCTATTTTTACTTCAATAAGCTTGATGCCTTCCGTGTTCTGAGCGGCTTGGAAACTGCACTCAAATTCTTCATAATTTTTCGGTTCAAAGTAAGCGATGCCATACAGAGCAGTTAACGCAGAAAAATCCAAGCCCGGGGGGGTTAAGAACAGCGTTTCAAAATATTTTTCCCGGCACTGGGGCAAGTACCGGAAGATCCCCCCGCCGTTATTATTGAACAATAGGATGGTCAGATCCAACGGGTGATTCTTGGCAATCTGAAGCCCGTTTAAATCATGGAAAAACGCAATGTCTCCGGTCAGCAGCACCGTCGGTTTACCGGCCGCCGCTATACCAAGGGCTGTAGAAACCATGCCGTCGATTCCATTGGCGCCTCTGTTTCCAAGTACCTTCAGGTTTTGCGCGCGGGCCTCCAGAAAATCATCAACATCGCGGACGGCCATACTGTTGGCGGCAAAGAGCCTGGATTCTTGAGGCAGAAGATCTTGAAGCCTTTGAATCAAGGTCCCTTCAAACAGTCCTTTTTCCTGTCTGGCTTGTCTTAGCTGCGCCCGCATTCTTTGTTGGTAAATGAGCCACCTATCCAGATATTCCCGGCTGCTGTTTTCGGTTTTGACCGATGCTGCAAAAAGTTTAGGTGAAGCCAGTACATAATGGTTCGTGGAAAGTGCCGGGTTACGGTAGTCAAATACTGCATCGGCCTGGACAAATAATGCGTCCTGATGTCGGGTTAAATACTGCTGCAGGCTTTTCGACACCGGGGTCTGTCCAAACTGGATGATATATTCAGGTTTTAATTCGTCCTTAACCGCATCTTCTTTCAGGAACGCCTGGTAACTATCCAAAATGATCTCGCTTGAGAAGCTGCGAAAATTGGACAGCGGATCAGCAAGTACAGGCGCTTTCAAACGCGCCGCCAGGGCCAGTACCTCTGTATGATAGTCGGCATACGCGTCACCGCCGCAAACAATGATTCCGTTTTTGTTGCTGAATGCTGCATTAAATTCCTGATAAATCTCCGAAAACTCGGCAGAATGCGGATATGAAGACGGCTTGTTGGGACTGAAAGGTTCTCCATGAAGTCTGAAGGCATGTCTGTGGCGGCCTGCCGTAAAATCAAGTTTGCTTAAATCCGGCACCAATGGTTCACGCAGCGGGATATTCACGTGGGACACGCCAAAGCTTCCCGTCATGACGCTACCGTAAGCTCTTTGCATAACTGCCCTGGCATAGCGGTACATCCGCTCATCTTCTTCGGGTAATGCCAGTTCCTCAAAAAAACGCGCATACTCTCCGTAAATCCTGGTTTGATCAATGGTTTGGGGCGCTCCGGCCTGACGCAGTTCGGGCGGCCGGTCGGCCGTCAGAACAATCAGCGGAACTCTGGAATATTTGGCTTCTACCAGGGCCGGCAAATAGTGTGCTGCAGCAGATCCTGATGTACAAACCATCACGACGGGTCTCTGCATTTCTTTGGCTGCCCCGAGTGCAAAGAAGGCTGCGGAACGTTCGTCTATACTGACAAAAATCTCAAATTGATGTTCTCTGAATAAAATTGCCAGCGGGGTAGAACGCGATCCCGGGCTGATCACAACTTCCCTTACGCCCAGCTGGTACAATTCATCCACCAGGGCCGCTATGTAATTCGTTGCTGCAAAAAAATCGGTCATCGTCGTACTATCCTCACCTTCATGCCCAACATATTTCAGAATCCCAAGCTTACAAGATTTCCGAAGTTAGAATCATAAGATTCCAGGATTGGATTTAAGAACATGGGGTTCAGGGTACCAAGCCCTCCAGGATCGTCCTTAATTTATCGTTCGTCTCGATGTATTCCTCCAGACAATCGGATCCTTCCACGATACCGCATCCCGTATACGCATAGACCCTATTGTCCTGAATAAGGGCCGACCGGATACCGGCCACAAAGATGCCATTACCGTTCTGATCCATGATTCCCAGGGGGGCCGCATACATCCCCCGCTCGTGTTTTTCCTCTCGGGCAATAATGTCAAGGGCGGGTCCGACCGGATTGCCGCCAAGGGCCGGCGTCGGATGCAGACGGGTGACCCAGGCGGTTAAAAGACTGCGATCTTTTGCCCCAAGACGGGTTTTTAGATGATAAAGGTTTTTCAGGGTCAGAACCCTTGTCTCGTCGATCCATACCTCAGCGCAGTATTTTTTCATGACATCGGCTATGGTATCCCGCACAATTCGGTGCTCATGCAGGTTTTTAGGATCGTTTAGCAAAATCTCCATTTGAGTCCCCTCATCAATGGCATTACGGGGAATTGTGCCCGCAAGGGCATAACTGATAATTTCATCGTCCGCTTTCTGTACCAAAATTTCCGGCGTAGCACCCAGAAAAGTCCGTCCTTCCTTTGCATACGCAAAAATAAAGCTGTCCGGATTTTTTTCTCGGAGGCTCTTGAGTACGCTCTCAATATGAACCGTCGTGGTGCAACTGATTTTCACTTCTCTGGAAATGACCACTTTATCCACGTTTTTCAAGGATATTTCCTGTTTGACATTGGCGAATAATTCCTGCCACTGCGGGTAATCATCATCAGCGATCGTATAGGTATGGCGGACAAATTTTGTCTCCCTGTCCTCTAACCCACAAATTTCTTCCATCGGCGCCTGCTCGGGATAGTATAAAAGCTGCTTACCGTCCTTTTCAACATAATAGTACTTGAAAGCAATGGTTTCATTGCCAAGTCCGGCCCATTTGGGATCACGGACCGACTGAAAAAAGGTTCTGGCAGAAAACACCAGGTCGTAATTCTGATAACTTTCTCCTTCAGCAAAGGTTTTCCAGCGTATTGCCCCGATGATCAGTTCACCAGTCAGGGGATTATAAAAGAAAAGACGATCCTGTTTGTCAAAATGGGTCCAAAAAGCTAGAGGATTTTCCAATTTCATTTCTTTTTTTAGATACTTCAATTTTTTCCGTCTCCGCTTGTGCAAAATTAATTTCCTATAGTATTATCCTACATTTTCGGTGATATATATACTATTTTATCAAAAGGAGGAAAATTTTTCACGTAATCCGCAGATTTTTTTACGAAAACCATGTACAACCCATGAATGCTTCCTGAAATTCTTTGGATATAATAAACAGCCTAATCCGCTGGGAGCTCGGACTAAGGCTGCTTAATCATCCAGTCATTTCATTCAGTTAAATTACTCACCATTATGTGTAAGATTTACCCGCGGATTTTGTCCAGGGTCTTTTTGGTTTCAAGCAGGAATCCGTCCGTGCTGACAACCGTCTTTTCAGGGAGATCGGAAATCAGGGCCAGGTCTTTGGTCATGATCCCTGCTTCGATTGTCTGCAGGGAAGCGGCTTCCAACTGATCTGCAAACTTGATCAGATCTTTCAGCCCGTCGATTTCACCGCGTTTTCTTAATGCTCCGGTCCAGGCAAATAGAGTGGCCATCGCATTGGTTGAGGTTCCTTCACCCTTGAGATGCTTATAATAGTGGCGGGTTACTGTGCCATGTGCTGCCTCATATTCATAGCAGCCATCGGGAGATACAAGAACCGATGTCATCATAGCCAGACTGCCGAAAGCTGTCGCGACCATATCGGACATCACGTCCCCGTCATAGTTTTTACATGCCCAGATATATCCGCCCTCGGAACGGATAACACGGGCCACTGCATCGTCAATTAGCGTGTAAAAATACTCAATACCCGCGTCGGCAAATTTCTGCTTGTACTCCGCATCAAAGATTTCCTGAAAAATATCCTTGAAGGTATGGTCGTACAATTTGGAAATCGTGTCTTTGGTTGCAAACCATAGATCCTGCTTGACATCAAGCGCATAGTTAAAGCAAGAACGTGCAAAGCTCTCAATGGATTTGTCGACATTATGCATTCCCATAATAACGCCTTTACCAGCAAAGTCGAAAATCGTCTGACGGTTCACTTCACCGGTTTCACTGGTGAAAACAAGCTCCGCCTTTCCAGGGCCAGGGACTTTGTATTCGACATTGCGGTAAACATCGCCATAAGCATGACGAGCAATGGTAATCGGTTTCTTCCAGGAAGAAACCATTGGCGTTATGCCTTTCACAACAATCGGCGCCCGAAAAACTGTTCCATCCAGAATCGCCCTGATGGTGCCATTCGGGCTCTTCCACATTTCTTTCAGATTGTACTCTTCAACTCTTTGGGCATTCGGCGTAATGGTAGCGCACTTTACGGCAACGCCATATTTCTTGTTGGCCATAGCGGCATCGATCGTAACCTGGTCATTCGTCTGATCCCGGTATTCCAGGCCAAGATCGTAATACTCAGTTTTTAAATCGATATAGGGCAGAAGCAGGATTTCTTTAATGGCTTTCCAGATGATTCTGGTCATCTCATCACCATCCATTTCTACCAGTGGGACGTTCATTTGGATTTTCTGCATTTTGTCCTCCTTAATATATCTAAAAATGTCTAAAATCGAAAGCTTTTGTCAATGACATAATTTCGACTGCTATTATACTATAAAATATTGCATTGATATACAAGCAAACACAAAGAATAATACAGAATTCATTTCTGCCATCTTCTATTGCTCTTGTCTTTCCGGCTCAATTCGGGTTTTATTTCCAAGCAGGAAAAATCCCTGAATAAACAGCAGCACACCGGTTACGATCAACATCCACTCAATTTTTATCACATCAGCTAAAGGACCAAATACCAGCATGCCAAGCGGCATCATGGAACTGGATATCATGGACAGAACACCGAATACCCTTCCCAGGAAATCCCCTTCTACCTTTTCCTGCAGCAAAACCATTGCCGGGACATTGAAGATGGGCATGGCGACCCCGATCAGGAACATAAAAAGAAGATAAATCCAAAAAACCGGAACAACCCCAAGCGTGAAAGTACATACGCCAATCATTAGCGCTGCCAAGGTCATCGTGTTAACCCGGTTTTTGAGGCCTCCCCACGATGCCATCCCGAGTCCGCCGATAACCATGCCAAGCGAAAATGCAACTTCAATTGCAGTCAGCCGCCAGACATCATTACCAAAACTGCGTGTGACCTGTAGCGGAGTTAAAAACGCAGAAGGTGCTGCCAGGAAAAAGAAAACAGCTGTAAATAAAAAGAAAACTTTTAAAAACGGATGATTTAGGACATACTGCATCCCTCCACGTAGATCACCAAAATAACTGACGGTTTGTTTCTGCAAAGCTTTGGCATGGGCCTGCACCCGTAAGAATACAAATAATACCGTCACAGCAATGGCAGCTGTGACCACATCAATAAAAAAGATGGTTTCAATTGCAGCTATGACCAACAATGCTCCGCTGATCATCGGTGATATCAGCATAACCAGCGATTGAATACTGCCGTTGATGCCGTTAACTTTGGTCAGCTTATCCTGCGGAACGAGCTGAGGTAAAAATGCACCTACAGCTGGCGTCTGGACCGCCGTTCCAAACGCACGCAAGGCAGCCATCACAAATAGAAGCCAGACAGTTTTGTAGCCCATTAAAAAAAGAATGGCCAGAATAAGGGTAACTGATGCGATCAGCGTGTCTGACAGCATGATCAGGTTTTTTCGATTATAACGGTCAGCCCAGACTCCGGCAAACGGAGAAAGCAAAAAAGTCGGCAAAAATCCGCAGATAATATAAACCGTCATCATCACGCCAGACTGCGTGTTTAAAGTAATGTACCACATTATCGCGTACTGGACCAGCGATGTCCCAAAAAGCGAGAGCGTCTGGCTTGTAATAAACAAAATGGTGTCTTTCTTCCAGTTGGCCACGTTCGGTAGTTCCGACATACTTGACGTATTTTCAAGATCAGGCATTACAGTGAGTTCTCCTATCTGTATGTATTTTTAACGCTTCTCACGTACTCCATACGCTGGTTAGGCAGCTATGGTATAATTATACTGTATTTCATAATCAAATTTAAACTAAAGGAGTATGTTTTTATGATGATGTCCCGCAACGTTCACGAGCCCCTTGTCCTCTGCCGGGAGGGCAAACAGGTTTAATAACCTTGAAACCCTCCAAAAGATTTTCCTGACCATTTTGTAGATTACCCATTCATAATTTGGATTAAAAATTTTGGAGGAATCATGAATAAAAATCGATTAGCTGCCTACGGGCTGCATGATTGTTTTGCGCAAGAAGCCACTTTATTTGAAGGTTTGTATTTGGCAAGAGTGATTGAACAGCACCGGGATTTCTATCAGGTCATCACTGAACGTGGTGAAATACTGGCTGAGGTATCCGGCAGATTTATGTACAACGCGATGAACACTGCAGATTTTCCGGCTGTCGGAGATTGGGTCATGATTGACCGCCTGGATGACCATTCCGGCAACGCGATCATTCACCAGGTGCTGCACCGCCAAAGTGCCTTTGAGCGAAAAGCCGCAGGCACATCCCTTGCGGTACAGATTGTCGCGGCCAATATTGATGTTGTGTTTATCTGCATGTCCCTGAACGATGATTTCAACCTGCGCCGGCTGGAACGCTATCTTGCCATTGCTTTTAACAGCATGGCAACGCCTGTGATTGTTCTGACCAAGGCAGACCTCTGTGTTGATCTGGATAGGAAGCTGCAAATAATTGCAGACGTTAGTGCCGGCACAGATGTCGTGGTCTGTTCGATTATGACAGAAAATGGTTACCAGGATATTTTAGCCTATATTACCAAAGGTAAAACGGTCGCATTTATTGGTTCTTCCGGTGTCGGAAAATCGACCTTGATTAACCGCCTGCTGGGCCGGGAATTATTAGCAACCCGGGAGGTTAGGGATGACGACAGAGGACGGCATACAACAACCAGCCGTCAGCTGCTGATGCTTCCGGATGGCGGCCTTGTGATTGACACGCCCGGCATGCGGGAGCTGCAAATTGAATCCGGTGATCTTTCCCAAGCCTTCGATGAAATCACTGAACTTGCCCAAAAATGCAGATTTAAAGATTGTTCCCACTCCACGGAACCCGGATGCGCGGTACAAAAAGCAATTGAAACTGGGTTGCTTCGGCAGGACCGGCTAAACAGCTACCAGAAACTGCAGAGAGAACTTGATTACGATGGTCTGAATTTCCGTCAGCTGGAACAGGAGAAGATCAAAAAAATGTTTGGCAGCAAAGGCGAAATGAAACAGGCCATGCGTCGGGTCAAGAACAAAAAAGAAAGATAATACGAGTACAAGTAGACTCAAACTGATTGGTTTCTCTGATGCAGAACAAGCACCTTTGACAAAAGGCGCTTGTTCTGCATTTGATATTTAACCAGCCGTTTACAGTGATCTTGATATATGCTCCAAAGTTACCCCAGCAGTAATTGTTTGCAGGGTGCTTGATTGGTAAAGCGTAGTCGGCAAGGCTACTGCTTCACTTGAAAGCGTTGCGACGAATAACATCATGGCGATAACAACAGATAATGCTTTTTAAAATTGAATCATGATAATTTGTTTATCTCCTCTTTCCGTCTGAATTTCTGTCTATACACAGAAAAAATTTGGAGTTTCTTCCAAATTATTTCAAGTATACACCTCGTCCAACTGTTTATCTAGTTTTTTGGCGTAATTTTCTTCTCATTATCTGTATCATTCTTTGCTATATGTTGATGTTGTAGCAAATTGTTATGTGCAGTCTCAACCTGGAATATGACACATAGGATAATGGTATGAATATAAACCACGATGAGGTGTGTGCCATGATCGAAGCAAAAAGAAATGTTTTGTCCCCTTCCTATCTGAAAACCTTCAGCTGTATTGCCTCAGCCTGTGAGAATTCCTGCTGCTTAGGATTTACCATCCGAATCGATTCGGAAACCTTCAGCAAATACAAGGTGGAAGATGATCCCGTCATCCGCAAGTTATTTGAAGAAAATATTTATGTCATCCGCAGTTCGTCAGCAAAACAGGATTATATCACCATCAATCCGACCGAAGATTATCGTTGTCCTTTTCTCACGGAAGAAAAATTGTGTTTCCTGCAATGCCGAAGAGGAGAAGAATACTTATCCGAGATTTGCGCTTCCTTTCCCTGTATCACCAATATTTTCAACGGTGTCCTGGAAAAATCAGCGACTCTAGCTTGTCCGGAAGCGGCACGTCTGGCTCTGCTGCAGCTTGAGGGAATGGATTTAATCGAAGTTGAAGAACCCAATGATACCCGAAATTTTGTTTACAATTGTTTGAACACCAATGACAGGATATTCCAAAATAAACCTACAAAGTACCTATCTGAACTTAGAGAATTCACTTGGCGTATCCTGAAAGATAGAAGATACCATTTAGATGACAGAGTTGTTTTTCTTGGGGCCTTTATGAAGGAGGTTGATCGGCTGGAAAAAGCGCCTGATGTTGATAGAATCCCAGATCTCATTTTGAGCTACACAGCTCTTTTTACGGATGCTTCAGCAATGCAGGATATAACAGCTATTTCTGTTTCTCAGGCCTCACGCATTTCCCTGTTTCTACCTCCTACGATCCGTGTGATTCTTCCCTCAATTGAATCAGACCGGTATCTACGTTGCTTCAGTAAATTTTTAGAAGGAATCCGTTTTTATGATTCAACAAGTTATGCCCAAGTTGGTAAATGCTATGAAGAAGCCTATCAAAGGTATTACTCCCCTTTTATGCTTGAACATGGTTATATCCTGGAAAACTACCTTTTAAATTACGTTTTTATGAAGCTGTTTCCTTATGACTTGAATGGGAATTCAGTTTATTACTGTTACTTGCTGTTGGCAGTCAATTATGCCTTGCTCAAAATGCAGCTCGTTGGAATATCTGCTTATCAGCAGGAATTGAACGCTGATACTGCCATCATGGTGATTCAATCCTATACAAAAGCTGTCGAACATAAATACCCGATTCTTCATAACCTGATTCAAGTCCTCAAACAAAGCCATTTAGATTCTCTCGTCCATATCAAAGTTTTCGTGAAGGATTAAAGGTATCAAGACTAGCAATGGAAATATCGGATACTATATTCAAATTTCAATTAGAACTGAAGCACAATGAAAAAAAATGATGCAACAAGAAAGCACCTTTCTCCATAGGAAAGATGCGCTTAAACATTCTATTTGTTGTTCACAGCTTTATCTAATGTTAATCAATATATATTAAAATCAAATTACCTGAATTTCAGGATATCCCTTATCTCCGTAAGCAGGATTTCCTGTTTGGAAGGTTCAGGAGGTACTACTTCGGGAGCGGGCGGCTCTTCTTCTTTCTTTGTCCTGAATCTTATCAGCACTTTCAGCATAAAGAAGATGGCCAGTGAAATAATCAGAAAATCAACAATCGATTGAATGAATGCGCCATACCTGATCGCTGCTTCCGGTACACCGTCTGTAGCTTCCGTAATTACAATTTTCAGATTGGTGAAATTAATCCTTCCGAGCAAGAATCCGATAACCGGCATCAGTATATCATTAACTAGAGACGTGACAATCTTCCCGAAGGCACCACCAATAATTACGGCTACCGCCAAATCGACAACGTTACCTTTCATGATGAACTGTTTGAATTCGTTAACCATCGAACCACTCCTCTCTGTAACCATTATAATCAAACATACTGTCTTGCACAACGGTTCCTCACCGCTCTTTGCCAGCCAAAGAATATTATTTCAATATTCTAACAAACGCTGAACTGTACTGATCAATTCGGTCAGATCAACAGAATATTGCAAATAGCTTACTTGCTGGTTCCCTCTGTACTGTATTGTTTCATCCGTTTCTTTAACCATTAATGACGGCTGCATTGACGTCACAAGCAGCAAGATCCTGGAATCAGGCCATTGTTTGCGGCATTCAGCAATTAATGCTGACGTCTTCGGGCCACCCTCCCCATCCGGTGATTCGGCAATAACGACTTTGGGATAAATTTCAAAGGAGCCCATTTCATCGGAGCCTTGTAGCGCCCTTTTTAGGCCTGAAATCGTTATTACTTTTACCCCAGTGCTCAAAAGGGCCTGCTCCAACGGATAATTAAACAAATTATCTTCCAGTGCAATCAGGACGTCAGTCTCACTGTTTTTTTGGTTTGCCGCCGGGGGGAAACTCATTGAAAAGACAGCGCCACCATCTTCTCTGTTAAAAGCCGTAATTTCACCGCCATGATTATGTACGATAGCCCGAACAATTGGAAGTCCGAGACCGGTTCCCCTTTCTTTCGTGGTAAAAAACGGACGGAATAAATTTTTAATGGCTTCCGGCGTTAATCCCGGCCCGTTATCCATGACATCGATACAAACCTGATTGCCGCGTTCTTCCAACCAAATGATTACTCTGCCCCCGGCGTCTGCAGCCTGGACTGCATTTCGTACCAAATTTAGCATGACCTGCGTTAATTGGCCTGGATCAGCTGCCACCGGTGAAACCTTTCTTGTTTCCAAAATAATATCCGACTTTGTACCCATGGCTTCTCCTTGAAACAATGGCATAAGTTCCTGGAGAAAAGCAACTGGGTCAATCGGTTCAGCTTCAATGTTGGATGGTTTTCCAAGTAATAAAAATTCATTTAATAAACGGGTGACCCTGTCAAGTTCCCTCAAAACCAGGTCTTTATAATTGCGTGTCAGTTCAGGATCTTTCTTGCGGCCCATGAGCTGTAGAAGTCCGCTTGCCGCACTGATTGGATTACGTAGCTCATGCGCCAGGACGCCCACCATCTTTGCAGTCGCCTCAAAACGTTCAGCCTGACGGGCACTCTCTTGCCAGCGGTAATAATCCGTCCGATCCTCAAGCAGCAGCAACCAGCCTCTGACTGTTGTTTCTTCCAGCAGCGGAGATACTTGCCAGTCAACGCGGCAAATGTCGGAATCACTGTACTTAGTCGGGAAAGAATCCATTTGTCCGCCAACAGGGATAATGGTATTGGAACGGATATAACCCAGCCACGGTCCCGGCCAATCAGCGATCGGGCTTCCGAGCAGGTCAACATTTGCACCATTCATCAATTGCTCTGCTTGTCTGTTGGCATAGATAATTCGATAATGACGGTCAATCATAACAACTGCACTGCCAACCGCACCCAAAAGTACATCCAGCTGTTTCTTGAGCAGTCGGCATAAACAAACCCCATCAAAAGCAATGATACATTCTTCTGCCATTAGAGGGAGCAGAAATTCCGCCCGACTGAAATCACGAGGCTGTAAAACGCCTAACTCTCCGTGTAAATTACCTTGCTTGATTTCAAAGACCATTGTTTCAAAAGAATATCTGTTTAAACGGGCAGCCTCTACCGCATGCTCATCACCTTTGATCATTAAGGCAGAGAATCCTGCGTCCGTATACTCCAGCCAGCTCCCCTCTGCATCAAGCAGGATAATCAGAGCATTTAAAATAAGCTCAAGCAATTGATCCTGAACGCTTTCTTCTCCGTGACAAAGCGATATTACAGTATGGTTCAATTTACGCAAAGCAGATAATTCAACAGTTCGCATCTCTCCGCTAAATCCGGCCAGCGCATTCTGGAAGCTGCTGAGCATATCCGCAGCTAAACGCGCCCGATCAGTCACAGAAAAATTTGATTTTTCCTGCCGGCAGGAAGAGCACTCCACTGCATCCAGAAAGAAACCATCATTCAATGGCCAGCGAACAATTTGCCAGCTGAACGCTTCATATGTCTGATGACAAATGGAGCAAGACTCAGGCCTTTTCGTTAATAACGTATCATTTTCAGATACAATCATCAATTCCAAATGCAAACCTGCTCCGATACATTGCAAAAAAATGTTCCAGCGTTCCGACTTGAACATTTCGACTGCCTCAATCCACTCGGACACGGTCATGGTCCTCCTTTGCCTATCCAATCTGTACATAAGCAAATTCGACCAGAATTGATGATTTCCTTCCAGATATTACACTATTTTTTCCATGTAAGTCTGATTAAGGAAACACGACTCGACACTATTCGCTCTACCCCAGTGTTATACTGAAAATAGTCCTAATCCATATTTAATTGGAGGATTGACACATGAATAAAATATTGGTCGTTGAAGATAACCCCGTTATTGGAATGGTTATTCAAACCGTGTTAACCGATGAAGGGCATCAGGTTGAAGTGCGGAAAAGCGCCATGGAAGGTCTGTACCTGATGTACACCGGTTTTATTCCTGATTTAGTCCTTACTGATTTGATTATGAGAGAAATGGATGGCAGAGATCTTATCCAGAAAATGCGCAATGACAAAAGGCTTTGCAGTATTCCTGCAGTCATTATCACGGCTTCAATCCCTAACGCAGAAAATTTACCTGATCAGGATCAATTCCAGGGTTTGCTAAGTAAGCCCTTTGACCTGGAAGATTTAGTCGAAACTGTTGACAAGCTGATCAATCATCAGACACTTGTAACCAATAGTGCTGCACTTCAGACTTCGACACCGGTCGCAGTATAGTAACTGAATAAAAAAACTAATGAATTTAAATTGAGCTGAATAAATAAAGACTACACCTTTATTGACAGTACCAACCAAAACCTCCATAAATCCCAACCAGGTTCCATGATATTTTATTTATTGAAGCTATATGAAAAGGATGTAAAGAAAATTTCTTTGCATCCTTTTTAGGGCTTTTTATTGGCCTGAATCTTACTTCTTCTCCGTTGGCTCTTAGGAAGCAGCGGAGCTGCCTCTTTTCTTAGTTTTTCTTTGCGTTATTTTATTTCTGTTAAGATATAGTTCGTCAAGGTATTCCGCAAATTTTGTTCCAAGATTTGGCGACTCCAACGCAAACTCTACTGTAGCCTTTAGGTAACCCAATTTGTCGCCTGCATCGTAGCGTTTACCCTCAAACAGGCAGGCATAGAGCTGTTCATCCCTGCTTTGTGCTTTCAACGCATCAGTAAGTTGAATTTCTCCTCCCGCTCCTACTTTAATACTTTCTAAGTATTTGAATATGGTAGGATTAATGATATATCTGCCCATGATAGCCAATCTGGAAGGAGCTTTGGTCGGAATTGGTTTTTCCACAAGATTTTTCACGCGCCAGATGTTGCCCTGGTGGTCCAACGGATCAATAATCCCATATTTGTTAACTTCACTCTCTGGTACTTCCTGAATCCCGATCACACTGGAAGAAGTCTTTTCGGCTATATCCATGAGTTGTTGGGTTGCCGGTGTTTCCGATTTAATAATATCATCACCTAGAAGAACTGCAAACGGTTCCTGTCCTACAAATGACTTTGCGCAATAAATGGCATGTCCGAGGCCAAGTGGTTCGTTCTGGCGGATATAATGGATATTTGCCATATAAGAAAGATTCTTTATTTTCTCAAGCAGGTCAAGCTGGCCGTTCTTTTTTAGATGAGCTTCAAGCTCAGGTGAACGGTCATAGTAGTCGACGATGGGCCACTTGCCCCTGCCAGTAATAATTAAAATATCTTTGATACCTGAGGCTATAGCTTCATCTACAATGTATTGAATCGTCGGCTTATCAACAATCGGCAGCATCTCTTTCGGCAAGGACTTCGTTGCAGGCAGAAATCTCGTTCCAAGACCTGCTGCAGGTATTACGGCTTTCGTAACTTTCATTGGAGACCTCCAAAAAAATTTTATATCATCCACCACCGGCCAAGAACTATGTTTTCCCGTCTTTTCCGGTGGCTGCAAGGCCTTCATCATTTACTTTTTTCGCGTCTGAAACAGAGGAACCAGTCCAGACAATATTGATCTTCCGTCTGATTCTCCATTCTCTCTTTTGCGGTACCGCAGGAACCGGCCGTAGGTACGATGACATCCTGTCCCGGTCGCCAGTTCGCAGGCGTCGCAACCTGGTCCGCATCTGCTTTTTGCAGCGCGATAATGATTCGTTTTATTTCATCAAAGTTTCTTCCGGTGGAAAGCGGATAATACTGGATTGTCCGGATCGTTCCCTTCGGATCAATCACAAAGACAGCTCTTACCGCCTGAGTCGTGGACTGGCCGGGCTGGATCATCCCGTATTTTTTAGCCACTTCCATCTTGATATCCTCAATCAGCGGAAACTTCACTTCAACATTTTTCATGCCGTTCCATTCAAGTTCCTGGATTTTTCTGAGCCAGGCGATATGTGCATAAAGGGAATCGACCGACAAACCGACGAGCGAAGTGTTCAACGCTTTGAATTCTTCTTCCATCGTAGCAAAGGTCATAAATTCAGTTGTACAGACCGGGGTAAAATCTGCCGGATGAGAGAAAAGGATGACCCACTTGCCGTAATAGTCTTCCGGGAAACTGATATTGCCCTGTGTCGTCACTGCTTTAAAAGACGGCGCCTTGTCCCCTATTAAAGGCATTCTGAAAGCTTGTTCAACTTCCATGATATAGTCCTCCTTCGTTTTCAGAACCTCAGCCCTCTCCTTGACTTCTTTATAGGCTTCACCGGCCTTGTCTTTGAGGGCTTCCGCTTTCTCCTTTACTTCTTCGAAGGTATCTTCTGCCTTGCCCTTAAAATCTGTGGTTTTCTCCTTGACTTCATCGATCAGCTTGCCGATTTTGTCCTTGATCCCATCCATAGAAAAAACCTCCTTAACGTCGTTTTTTAATCCAAGGATACGCCGAATCATCCGTTGCTTAGAATATTGAATTATTTTCCTTAAAGTATATTCAGCACTAAAATGTTACTTCCTCTATGATCTTCAAAAATTTTCCTAAATATTTGAAAAAATATGACGATATATTAATTACCCGTTTGATTATTGCATCTTATAGTTTGTTTTATATAAGGAGAATAGGGATATGAAACAAGACCGGGGATGGTTAGAAACGACTTTCGAATCGATCAGTGACGCTGTTATCTTGACGGATATACAAGGCAATATACAATTATTAAGTCAGAAGGCCGAATTGCTTACCGGCTGGACGAACGAAGAAGCGCTTCACAAACCGCTGACCGAAGTATTTCAGCTTTTGAACGCAGATACCCATGAAGTACTTGGCGACAATCTGCTGAGTGTGCTTAAAACAGGCAAAAATGTTGTATTTGCCAAAAATGCTGTCTTGCTCTCTAAAACGGGTCAAAAGCGTCCGGTCAAGAGTAAGTCCAAACCGGTGAAGGATAAAGAAAACCATATCCAGGGTATCGTACTTGTATTTAAAGAACTGGCCAGAAAAAACAAAAAACTTGCCAAAACTGAATCATTAAGCTTTCACGATCCGCTTACTGGCTTATACAACCGTAAGTTTTTTGAGGAAGAATTTAAAAGACTGAATACCGAAAGAAATCTACCGATCTCTCTAGCCATCATTGACGTCGATTACCTGGACGAGGTAAAGAAAGCCTTCGGCAATGCCGAAGGAGACAACCTAATCAAAAGAGTCGCTGAAGTTATTAAACAGGAATGCCGTGTTGACGATATTGTTGCCAGAGTCAGTGAAAATGAATTTATGATCTTGCTGCCAAAGACTAACTCCAAACAGGCCGATATTCTTGTAAACCGGATTAATGACTTGGTAAATAAAGAAAAATTAGACGCGCTGGACCTTCCCATATGTACCGGCTGTGATACAATAAAAAAGAAAGAAAATGAAATTGCTCTCGTCTATAAGGAAGCTGTAGAGAAAACTAAGAGCACAGCCAAAAACAGACCGGCTAATGCTTTAATCGAAATCATCATGGAAACTCTGTACCATAAGAATGATATGGAAGAAAAAGAATCCGCTCAGGTAAGTGAGTTTTGTGCCGAAATCGGTCAAACCCTGGAATTGAGCGAGAAAAACATTGAAAATCTTGAGATAATTGGACTCATCAGAAACATTGGCAAGGTCAGTCTCGACAGCAGGATTCTTCACAAACCGGACAAGCTGACTGATTCTGAGATGGCGGAAATTAAGCGTCATCCGGAGCTCGGCCATGAAATCCTCAGCACAATGAATGAATATGCACATCTCTCGGATTACGTCTTGGCTCATCATGAACGATGGGACGGGAAGGGATATCCCAAAGGTCTGAAAGGTGAAGAGATTCCTTTGGAAGCCAGAATCGTGGCGATTGCCGATGCTTATAATGCGATGACCAGCAGCCGGCCTTATCGAAAAGCTATGGACGAGAGATCTGCTGCAGAAGAAATCCTGAGAAATGCCGGAACCCAGTTTGATCCTCATCTGGCCAAAGTCTTTATCGAAAAAGTGCTTGGGAAAGAACATGTAGAATAGGTAGCTGAATATCTATCTAAAACAGGATGGGTTTAGGACCGATGAAAAAAAAATATTGGATACTGTTATGGATCATCTTTATATTTATCACGCTTGCCGGGGTAAAGTGGACCCTAGTAAACAGTGGAGCTAACCAGAATAATTCGGTCCCCTCGGCAACGGATTATTTTGATGTTTCTTCTGATAATTCAGCGGACAATTCTTCCGATACCCTCTCTGATACTTCAGACATGACTGACAATACCGACAGAGATGCCACTGATACAGCTGGTCAATCTAACTCATCAGGTTCTCCTTCCGACAATCCATCGACCACGTCCGAACCTTTAACAGATTCGTCATTTTCTGATCAGGCGGCTATCTTTTATGTCCCGCATCCGGATGATGAGGTTTTAAACATGGGAGCTGCTGTTCTGGAAGCGCAAAATCACTATCAGCCTGTCGTCCTGGTACTTTTGACCAAAGGTGCAGCAAGCGGCGCATTTAAAGAAGTTAACGACCGGCTCGCGGCATATGCCCTTCCACCTATCACGCCTGCTGAATTCACAGAAGCGCGCGTGCGGGATTTCTATGAATCAACCAGATACCTCGGCATCCAGACGGATAACATTTATGTCTATGACCTTCCAGATGGTCAGGTGACTCCGGCCTCGGTCCGCGAAATTATCCTGACTTTTGAAGCTAAGTATCCGCAAGCGCTTCATCAAGCGATGTCCCCCGGCGATACCCACCCGGATCATGCAGCTGGAGGTACCGCACTTCATGAGCTTCAGAATGAAAACCTCATATCCTCGTGCCGCTATATTATTTCCCGGCCGCTCTGGGATCTCTATCCGGCGGCAAATATAACGAGATCCGTCTCCCAGGAAAACATGATCCAATATCAGAACGCCCTGAATGCTTATTACGTCTGGAACCCGGATGCTGGACGCTACAGTACCGGTATCCTATCAACGAGCTACAATTTCGGCCTAGCCCAAAAAATTTTAGAAGCCCACTGGACTTGGTAGCCAGTAATATCATTGACATGTAAATATATAATAGAAATGTATTAAAAATTATTACAAACTTCGATTAAAGGATAACGCTATGAAAAGAATAACGAACCGGATTAAAGCCCTTGATTTTGCGCGGGCTCTGTCCGTACTGCTTTTGTTCCTCACCTTTGTTCCGGAAGGGCCTCTCTACGGGGCCTATATTACGCATGCTCCGTGGTTTGGTTATACCGCCATCGACTTTGCTTTTCCAGCCTTTGTGACACTTTCCGGAACCAGTATGGCGATTGCCTACCGCAAACATGTGCCATGGGGACGACTAATTAGAAGGTTTTTTGTGCTAATTATCATTGGCCTGATTTTTAATTCCCTGGTATCCTGGGAATTTCATCTTTCCGAGCTGCGCTTAACCGGAGTTCTTCAGGTTCTGGCTTTTACCGGAATTATGACAGCTCTGATCGCCAGAGTATCCGGGAAATGGTTCTGGCCATTCACCGCCGGACTACTTATTCTGGCTGCCTATCTTGGCATTCTCTTATATACAAGCCAGTCTTTTCCGGACAGTTTACCTTCGCCGGACCATAATTTATCCGGAATGATTGATCCGTTTATTTTCACAAAGAGCCATCTTTATGTTCACGGCGATGCCGGATATGATCCGGAAGGAATATGTACGCTTTTTTCCGCAATTACCAGCACGCTTTTCGGTTATACGGCAGGTTTGTTTTTGAACAATAAAAACATTAGCCGAAATTTCTTGAAAATCCTGGCTCTGGCTGGTGTTCTTCTGCTGCTTACCCCGCTGCTGTCCAACTTTATCCCAATCGGCAAACGACTCTGGACACCGTCCTTTGTGACGCTGTCATCCGGTGCCACCATTCTTGTTTTGGCCTTTGCCCACTTGATCTGGGACCCGCAGATCCCGGTTATCAGCAAGCTCCGGGCACCTGTCTACTGGGTGTTTGAGGCGATCGGCCGCAATGCGATCCTGCTGTATTTTGGTTCTTCGATGGTATTCTCGGTTATGCATCATATGATCCTGAAAATGAATGGGAATACCCTCTCGGTTTTTGAATTTTCTTATAACTGGGTGAAATCCTGGAGTACCAACCCTCAGCTTGGCTTTATTGCGATTTATACCGGGCTCTGGGTCCTGCTGGCTGTCTTGCTGCACTGGCGTAAGCTTTATCTTACGGTGTGACTAATCCCTGCTTAATCGGTTTTGTATTTTAATAAGAAAACTTAATCCGATCACCATTTAACAGGAATAATGACCTTATTCAGATCGCTTCCGTCCTTCATGCTGGACTCGAATACTTCGAGCTGACCGCTTCCTGCTGCCGACGGCGTAAATGTCAGCGAGGCTTCGAAATCGCCTCGGCCTGGTGCCCCTGCTGCCGCCATTGTGTTGCCTTCTGCCAGAATATTACCTTGTGCATCCCTTAAGCGGTAGCTTACGACAGCTTCGAAGATTTGGGCATTTCCGGTGATCTTCAGTGGGCTCGTTATGGTTTGGCCGTCGACAGGAGCCGTAACCCAGATCGCCGGTTCATAGACCGAGCTGAGATCCCTGGCAAAGGGTTGCTCATAAAGACCGACGTGGCCCCACCAGTCCATGCCGTTTTCAGCCTTGCCGTTTACGATAAACTGAACTTTTTTGATCGTCGGGAACTCCGTCAGTGTATTGACAATGCTGGCAATTCCAAGCGTTTCGCCGCTGGCACCAACGTTCGCATGCAGCACCTCTTCGGAAAAATCAATGGTTGCCAAGCCGTTTTCAATATTAACTTCTAAAATTTTCGTGTCGGCGGGAAGTACCTTAAATGCGCCTGCCGTTACAGGGGTACCGTTAATTAGCTCCTCAAGAGCTGCCCGGGCAACACCTGCGCTTTTCGGGATCTCATGCACCTCTCTGACCAGGTATGTTTCATTATTACTATCCTTTAGATAATAGACCGCTGCTTTCATCGTTCCAACAGCAGAGGGTTCAGGCTCAGGAGAAGGCTCCGGAGTTGGTCCTGTCTGCGACTGACACCCTGCCAGGCTCACTAAAGCCAAAAACATGAATGTAACGAAGAGATTCCTGATCACTTTCATCGCGTATTTTCCTCCTTGTCGTTATTCTCGAGTAGCTTGCGGTTGTGAGGGTTAAAATATAGCTTTAGTCATATCTTAACACAAAATCCCAGAGCAATGAATATCTGAAAAATCGATCAATCCAAAGATTAGGCATAAGTAAACATTTTACATTTTCTATATATTTTAGACCTATTTTTAGATATACTAAAAGCATAAAGGGGGTTGTTAAAGTATGAATGCAAGCGATGAAATGAAAAAATTCTTTCTGGCGGGAATTGGGGCAATAGCGACGACGGCCGAAAAAGCTAAGGAAGTCATTGATTCATTAATTGAAAAAGGTGAGCTTACCGTCGAACAAGGCAAAGTCATCAACGAGGAATTAAAACGCAACCTTTCTGAAAATCTACATCATCATTCTTCCGCCCGTCACATGGAGGATCTTCTGCAAAAGGTTAACACGCTCAATGAAGAAGAGCTCTCTGTACTCAAAGAAAAGCTCGCAGAGATGGAGAAAAAGAATGACCCAAACTGAGGTCAAACTATCATCCGCAGCCCGCTTAAAGGAAATGGTCACTGTGCTGAAACGCCATGGAATCATCCACGGCGTTTCTCCAGCCAAGCTAAAATTCATCCTGGAAGACCTCGGCCCGACGTATGTCAAGCTCGGTCAGATTATGTCTATGCGCACAGATATGCTCCCGAAGAGTTACTGCAATGAACTGGCCGAGCTGCGGACCGATGTGAAGCCGATGATTTATGAAGAAGTGCTTCAGGTCATCGCCTCAGAATACGGTTTCGCCCCAGAGGAAGCTTTTCAGGAAATCGACCCTGTGTGCATCGGCTCGGCATCGATTGCGCAGGTGCACAAAGCCGTGCTGAAAAACGGCAAAGTCGTCGTGCTGAAGGTGCAACGCCCCGGAATTTATCAAACGATGGAACGGGATATCCAACTGCTGAAAAAAGCAATCTCGCTGATCAAAGTCTTAAACATCAATGTCGGAGATATCGACTTTAGAATGTTTATCGATGAAATGTGGGCGACTGCCCAGCAGGAAATGAACTTTATTGCCGAAGCAAACTATATCAAAGAATTTACCGACCTGAATACAGGTGTGAAGTATATTGCCTTTCCACTGATCGAACGTCAGCTGTGCACCCCGAGAGTACTTGTTATGGAATACATCGATGGCGTTCAAATCGATGATCTTGATAAGCTTCATGCACTTGGCTACGATCTAAATGAGATCGGAATAAAACTCGCCGAAAATTATGTCAAACAAATTGTCGATGACGGCTTGTTTCATGCGGATCCGCATCCGGGAAATATCTTTATCCGAGACGGAAAAATCGTCTGGCTCGATTTAGGGATGGTTGGAAAAATCAATAATCATGACCGGCTGCTGTTGAAAAAAATCATCCTGGCTATCGTCCAGCATGATATTGAAGGATTAAAAGAAGTATTTCTATTACTCGATACGATCAAAGGCAGGGTAAACCACACCAGGCTCTATGAAGATATCGAAAGCTTGTTGGAGCGCTATGGTGATTTGGATCTGTCTGAGCTGCATTTTGGCCAGATCATGGAAGAAGTCAAGGAAGTTCTTAATTTCCATCAGATATCCCTACCGACAGGCTTCACGATACTTGGGCGCGGGGTCATTACGATCGAGGGAGTACTCGCCGTATGTTGTCCGAAAGTCAATTTCATTCAAATCATGGCCAATCACGTTTCCGGAAAATTCCTAAGTGAGTTGGATGCAAGACAGGAATTGGTTTCTGCAGGGCTTTCTTTGTACGGTTTCACCAAAAACAGTCTGGAATTGCCGGTTCAGTTCGCCAACATCCTCAAAATGGCGATGAGAGGACAGGCCAAGATCAATATTGATCTGTCCAGTGCCGATGAACCCGTACGTCAGGCCGACATGATTATGGACAAGCTCGTCTTGAGCATTCTCAGTGCGGCCTTCCTAATCGGGGCCAGTCTGGTCTGTATGACGAGCATCACGCCCCGGCTGCTTGGGATTCCGGTCATCAGCCTGATCGGCTATCTGATCGCACTTCTGATGGCAGGATGGCTAATGGCGAAAATTTTTTTCAAAAGACTGAAGAAAAAATAATTGTCTATCCCATGGTCAGCAACATCCCCCGCTGCTGCCCCCTGAGCAGTCGCAGCTTGGTTCTGTCCCTGTAAGCCACCCCGTGATGACCGCCGAGGCGCAGCCCACGCCGGACTTGACATCGATCGCCTCAAACGGACAATTACGGGCGCAGGCGCCGCATTCCATGCAGAGATCTATATCCAGTATCTCTGCTTTTTTGCATTTTAAACCCAGGACCTGATGCGGACAGACCTCGAGACATCTTCCGCAGCCGGTGCATTTCTCGTATTTAAGCGTAAGCGTTGAAACATTTTTTAGATAGCGGTGCTTCATATAGGCTTCCCCCTTACAACCCGAATAAACTGCTCAGCAGAATGAGAATACAACCGATACATATGGTAACCGCAATAGCCGGAACAGCGGTTTTCATTTCCTTCATAACGCCGGAAAACGAAGTATATGTCGAAGATCCGGTGAAGTTCATCGCATAAAACGCAGAAATTGACGGCAGAACCAGCAAATACCCCAGAGCCCTGAACCAGCTGTAGGAAAGCTCCTCCGGCCAGCCGTTCAGCACATTCACTGCTGCCGCCCAAAGTAAGCCCAGAAGCCATCCCTTCCAGGCAAATGCTTTTCCGGGAATCCACGGCAACAAAACCGGGGTCAGAACACAGCCTACAATCAGCGCCCCGGCATAGGCATAAAAGTCAGTAATCCCAAAAGCTCCTGGACGGATCAGATTAAAGATAAATAAAATGCCTAAAATCATCAAGGATATCTTAAATGTACCGGTAAGTTCCATCGGCGTAAGTACCAACCGGTCATACGCCGTAAACTTCACAGTCCGCATTTCGGCTGTCGCTTTCCTTCCGGAAGCGATAAATTCACGGATATCCCAAGCTCTGACCGGACCATACACGACGTTGAAACCGGTTTGTTTGTGGACTTGATGCGCACTTACCCCGGGAGCGCCGAGCTGCGGCAGAAGCAATGTCCTGTGTGACACAATCCGAGCAAGCCTGGTTTTCTCGATCCGACTGCTGAGTTCCACCGTGCCAAATGTCCCCTTGCCTGCCGCACACCAGACATTAATACCTTTGGTGTCAAGCACCAGGATCCAGGCCTGAAGTCCGGCCAGCTCCTTGCGAAGGGCATCGAAGGTCATTTTGTAATTGGCCGTTACCAGAACCTCAGAATGTTCATCCGGATTGCCGACAGCATAAAGCCCGGGATTGATTTTATAATTCATCCGGTTGATGCCCCAGCGGGCTTTCCATCCCCCCAGGATATCCAAAGCTGTTAAGTTCGTCGAAACCTGAGGCACCAGCCCCGCCGGTGTTTTTATTTCACCTGTAATCCAGCCGCATTCCTTGTCATAAACGGTCACAGACCCTGCTAAACTGTCATCCCCGCAGCAGCATGGCTGCGGGTCAAATATCTTAAGCTCTGCCTTGTTATTAGCATTTCGATTATTCTGATTCGGATCAAAACTTATTTCTCCCAAATATAACACCTCCAAAAGGTTTGGCAGAATAAAAGAAGCCAATTCCTAACAAGCATATGATTCGTATAATAGCGTTCTTAAATTCTCTGCTCAAATAATTCATGCAAAGTTGATTGCCCCCAATTAGGTCTGGGGGCCACAATTCCAGCGTTAAGCGGAGCATGGAGGCGAAGCGCGGCTGTTTGCGTCAAGGAGGACGCAACGGCCGAAAGCGGAATTGTGGCACACAGACCAACCAGGGAGTCTAAGGCAAGCATATATTTGGGTATTTATTTCAAGAATGTTTTATTAGTCTGCGTGCCACAGTTCCGCGACAAGCGGAGCCTGGATGGCGAAGCGCGGCCTTTTGACGGCCACGGACTAGAAACCTAAGTGTTATAGCCTGCAGACCTTCACTTTGGCAATCCTTTTTTCATCGACTTCCTCAACCTTAAACATCAAACTGTTGAATTCTAAGGAAGGCTTATCATCTCTTCCGGGGATTCTTCCGAGCTGTCCAACCAGAAAACCGCTTAGGGTCTCGTATTCTTCAATCGGCAGCTCCACGCCGAGATAATCTTGAACCGCATCGAGGCTCGTCGCCCCGTTGATCATATAGGTATTTTCATCGATCTTTTCAAATTCCAGTTCGACTTCATCATCCTCGTCAAAAATGTTGCCGACAATTTCTTCAATAAGATCCTCCAGCGTCACAATACCGGCCGTCCCGCCGTATTCATCAATGATCACAGCCAGATGTGTCTTGTTCAGCTGAAGTTCTTTGAATAATTCATCGGTGCGTTTCGAATCCGGTACATAATAGGGTTCCCGGACAACGTCCCGCAGATGAAATGTCTCCGGATTGCTGTTGTTCGTTAAATACTGGAAAAGGTATTTGGATTGCAGCACCCCGACAATATTGTCAATATTCTCCTCATAGACGGGTATCCTGGAATACTTCTCATGATTGATAAAGGCAATGACTTCACTCAAAGATGCTTCAATCGGCAGCGCTGCAATATCCGTGCGATGGGTCATGACTTCGGAAACTGTTTTATTGTTAAATTCGAAAATATTGTTAATCATCAGTTTTTCTGTTTCATGGATAGCGCCTTTTTCCTCGCCGACATCAACCATCATGCGGATTTCTTCTTCAGTGACCTGCTCGTTTTCCGCATTCGGATCTACCCCGAGAAGCCTGACAAACACATTCATCGACGCCGTAAGCATTTTTACAAATGGTGAGGCAATTTTAGACAGGATATACAGCGGACTTGCAGCAAACCAGGCGATCTTTTCAGCTTTATTCATCGCAATTCTTTTCGGCACAAGCTCTCCGAGTACCAGCGTGAAATAAGATAAAATGATGGTAATTAGAATAACGGCTATAGTCTTCAGCAAGGATGCTGAAACGGGAACTCCAAGCTTTATCAGCAACGAAACTAGCGGATCGGAAAAATTCTCCGAAGCAAATGCACTGGCCAGAAAGCCCGCCAGCGTTATCCCAATCTGGATCGTCGCAAGAAACCTGCTCGGCTCGCCCAGCAAATTGGTTAAAATTTTGGCCTTTTTGTCGCCATCTTCAGCCATCATTCTGATTTTATTGTCATTCAGGGAGATCAAAGCAATCTCCGAGGCAGCGAAAAAGGCATTGAGCGCAATCAGCACGACTAAAAACAAAATCCCGGTAATCAATGATTGTTCCTCCTGATAATAATAAAAAGGCAGAATCATTCCTGGTACAGGATTGTCAAAGCCTTTCACAAAATCCTAATAAAGAGTCATTTGAAATGATGCTACTTGGTATATCTTCAGCATTTTCCCCCATATCTTATTCTCTCCCTTTCTTGATTCTATATCTATTTTAATTTACTAGATGATAAATTGCAATGTCTGGTGTCGTTCGGATCAATTAGCGAATAAACCAGAAACGATTTGAGCAAGTAAAAAGTGGATATGCTATAAATGGCTATGCCAGTCAATAGAACAGAAAGGGCGAATCTATGAAAATTTTACTTGTTTACCCGCAAATACCGCTAACCTATTGGAGTTTCCAGTATGCGCTGAAGTTCGTGTCCAAGAAAGCTGGGTTTCCGCCGCTTGGACTACTGACAATAGCTGCTATGCTGCCAGAACACTATGAAAAGCGTCTTGTCGATATGAATGTAACGAAACTCAAGGATCGGGATATTTTGTGGGCCGATTATGTCTGGATCAGTGCCATGGTCGTCCAGAAGGAATCCGTCAGGGAAATCATCAACCGCTGTCATGCCCTTGGAGTCAAAATCACTGCAGGCGGTCCCCTCTTTACTTCCGAGCCCGAGGAGTACGATGATGTAGATCATCTCGTGCTGAATGAAGGGGAGACCACTGTACCTGCCTTTATACGTGACCTTGTGAACGGATCGGCAGCGCACATTTATACAACGGAGGAATGGGCGGATATCAGAAATACTCCTGCGCCTTTGTGGGACCTTATCGATATGAAACACTACGCAACGATGAATATTCAATATTCACGCGGATGTCCATTCCACTGCGATTTCTGCAACATTACATCTTTATACGGCCACCAGCCCCGCACCAAGACCGCTCCGCAGTTCCTGTCAGAATTGGACTCCCTTTATCAGGCCGGATGGCGGGGAGGCATCTTCCTGGTCGATGACAATTTTATTGGTAACAAAAAGAAATTAAAGGATGAGATCTTGCCTGCGCTGATCAGCTGGATGAAACAAAGAAATTATCCGTTTTCGTTTATCACAGAGGCCTCGATCAATCTGGCTGATGATGACATCCTTATGAATCTGATGGTCAAGGCGGGGTTTATGACTGTATTTATCGGAATTGAAACCACGGATGAAGACAGCCTGGTTGAGTGCAATAAGCTTCAGAATAAAAACCGCAATCTAATTGCTTGTGTTAAAAAAATCCAGAAATTCGGCCTTCAAGTTCAAGGCGGCTTTATTGTCGGGTTTGACAACGACAATGCCTCTATTTTTGACAAACTGGTAACCTTTATTCAGGAAAGCGGGATCGTTACCGCGATGGTCGGGCTGCTGAATGCGCCGAAAGGAACCAAACTATATCAGCGTCTGGCTGCGGAAGGCCGACTGTTAAAAAGCATCAGCGGCGACAACACCGACTTTTCAATGAACTTCATACCAAAAATGGAAAGCCGCCTGCTGGTCAAAGGCTATCAACGAATTGTCGATACGATCTACTCTCCAAGAAAATATTATGAGCGGGTCCTGACATTTTTAGAACAGTACGAGCCTGCTGGATTTACGGCTCAGCGAATCGACCGTTGCCAGGTACTCGCGTTTATCAGATCGGTATTCCGTTTGGGAATTATCGGCCAGGAAAGACGCTACTACTGGAAACTGATCATTTGGTCTCTGCGGAAACGCCGTAATATATTTCCGCTGGCAGTAACCCTGTCCATATACGGTTTTCATTTCCGAAAAGTATTCCGCCGGACTGAGGAAATATTAAAATAATTTAGAAAACTTAGGTGGAGGATTTTGATCTTTAAGCTTCTTTATGGAAAGGATCAACGCCAAAACGGCTGCCTGAGATGACCCTGTTCTTCCCTGCTGTTTTGGCAGCGTAAAGTGCTTTATCCGCAATCTCAATATTTTCAGTCAGCGAGCAACCTTTTTGATAGAGACAGACACCGGCACTCACGGTCAGTGGCTTATCAAAATAACTGTTAAGTGCAAATTCTTCCCTGATTTTATCCGCTTTCAGGCAGGCGTCCTCCAGGACGCAACCATAAAGAATAATCAGAAACTCCTCACCGCCGTAACGGCAGATAAAATCAGTTGCCCTGGCATTTGTTTTTAAAACACGGGCTAAAACCAGCAAGACCTTATCGCCAAAGACATGCCCCTTCTGATCATTTATCTTTTTAAAATTATCAATATCAAAAATGGCAATGCAAAAAGGCTGCCCTGTCCTCTGATAATTGGATACAGCCTTCTGAAAACTCTTTTCCAACAGCAGACGGTTCGGAAGCCCCGTCAGCGGATCTCTGGCCGCCTGATTTTTGGCCTTTCTGAACTGATATTGGCTGATATTCAGCAAACTGTTGACTTCAAACACAATGATGAAACCGAAGGCCAGGAGCACAAGACTGAACAGATAGATATTCACGGATACAAACAGATCCGAGATCTTAAATGACGTAATGAATAAAGAGGCTACACTTTCGGTCGCCGCAATGATCAAACCCGGAATCCCATAACGCATGCCGTGAAAAGAAACAAAGAAGAAATAGGAAAAAAAGAGCATATTCAGTAATTCAACATTTCCTGCCATCAACAAGGTACAAACAGGAATATCAAGCACTAAGCTGAGTCGGATCAGTTTCTCGGCCCTGGTGTCCTTGCTGAAGACACAAACGGAAATAAATGCATCATATAGAAGGGCGATAAAGAAACCAACAAAAAACACGCCCGTGAAAGAGCCCTGAAAACGGATCAGCTCAGCCAGGGCGACAATAAGCAGTCCCCACCTAAAGAGCAGGAATTTTCGTTCCAGCGGTTTATATTTGATCAAATCAAACTTCCTGACCAACTTGTTTCACCACATTTTGCGAATTACGCAAATATTATACCATAATTTTCTATTCATCCAAAGAAAATTTTTGCCATTTGATAAACACAATAAGGTTTCCTAGAAGTACCTTAGGCAGTTTCAATACTGTTGTCGGCCTGAAGGTTTAACTTTTCGACCGCGCTTTCGCGCATTTTATATTTCATAATTTTGCCTGCGGCATTCATCGGGAATTCTGCCACAAAGTCAATATAACGCGGTGTTTTGTGCTTGGCCATGTGGGTGCGGACAAAATCCTTCAGCTCATCTGTGGTCAGCTCGGCATCGTCTTTTAATATGACACAGGCCATGATCTCTTCTCCATACTGTTTGTCAGGGACACCAATAACCTGAACGTCTTTGACTTTTGGATGAGTATAAATAAAATCTTCAATTTCTTTCGGATAGATGTTTTCCCCGCCGCGAATAATCATATCCTTGATGCGTCCGGTAATTTTATAATATCCGTTCTCATCGCGTCTTGCCAGGTCACCGGTGTGCAACCAGCCATTTTCATCAATCGCCGCTGCCGTCGCTTCAGGCATCTTATAATAGCCTTTCATGATATTGTAGCCCCGGGCAACAAACTCGCCGTCCTCATTATCTGGCAGGTCTTCGCCGGTCTTTGGATCGACGATCTTGCATTCAACACCAGGCAAAGCACGGCCCACAGTAGCAACCCGCAGTTCTACGGAATCGTCGACGCGGCTCTGGGTGCAGCCGGGTGAAGACTCTGTCTGCCCAAATACAATGGTGATTTCATTCATATTCATCTTCTCAACGACATCCTGCATTACCTTTACCGGACACGGGCTTCCTGCCATGATTCCGGTCCGCATGTAGGAGAAGTCTGTTTTCAGAAAATCTTCATGTTCGAGCATCGCAATGAACATGGTCGGAACACCGTGGAAGGCGGTAATTTTTTCCCTGTTGATGCAATCCAGCGATATCTTCGGTGAGAACGCCGGTATCGGGGACATGGTCACCCCATGGGTCATGGAAGCAGTCATCGCCAGCACCATCCCGAAGCAATGGAACATCGGGACATGAATCATCATGCGATCGGCTGTGGAAAGATCCATGCAGTCGCCAATATTTTTACCGTTATTCACGACATTATAGTGTGTCAGCATAACGCCTTTCGGGAACCCTGTGGTTCCTGAGGTATACTGCATGTTGCAGACATCATGACGGTTAAGGGAAAGCGCACGGCGGTATACTTCCTCAACGGGGACTTTGTCAGCCAGGGTAATCGCATCTTCCCAGGTCAGACAGCCATTCTGCCTGGAATCAACCGTGACAATATTGCGCAGGAAAGGCAGGCGTTTGATATGCAGCGGCTTTCCGGCCTCGGCAGTCTCCAACTCGGGGCAAAGCTCCTTGATAATGCCGACATAATCGGAGTCCTTATATCCGTCGATCATGACCAGCGTGTGTGTATCCGACTGGCGCAGCAGATATTCTGCCTCATAAATCTTATACGCGGTGTTTACCGTTACCAAAACAGCGCCGATCTTGGTCGCCGCCCAAAAGGTAATGTACCACTGCGGAACGTTGGTGGCCCAAGTCGCAACATGGTCCCCGGGTCTGACACCCATCGCGATCAGGGCGCGTGCAAATGTGTCAACATCGTCCCGGAATTCTTTATACGTACGCGTATAATCCATGGTCGTATAACGGAAAGCATACTGATCCGGAAACTCATCCACCATCCGGTCAAGTACCTGGGGAAAGGTCAAGTCAATCAAGGTGTCTTTTTGCCAGACATATTTCCCTGTCTTGGCATTATTGTCAAATAAATGGCCCTTCACCGCAGATTTTTCAGTGTACCGGCTCATATATTCCGCAAAATTCGGGAAAACAACACCAGCGTCATCAAGATCCGACGCCCAGCGTTTGACCCATTCCAAAGAAACATAGCCCTCATAATTTATCGAACGCAGGGCGCGCATCATCTCATCAATAGGTAAATCCCCTTCTCCCATCATGCGGTACCGGGTAGTACCATTCTCTACGACGGAATCCTTGATATGTACATATTTAATATACGCGCCAAGATTCTGTAGGGTCTTCCCAGGTGTCTCCCCTGCAAAACGGTAAGGGTGATGCATATCCCACAAGGCACCGACATTGTCACTCGCAACATCGTTCAGCAGCCGACATAAACGGGAAGTATCTGCATAGACGCCATTCGTTTCGACCAGGAGGGTGACGCCTTTTTCTTCCGCCAGAGGTACCAGACGGTTCAACGCAGCAAGCACCACCTCGTCATCAACTTCACCAGTCGGCTGCGGTGCAATATCGGCAAGGATACGTATATATGGGGTTCCTAGCTTGGAGGCTAATTCAATATACTGAACGATCTCCTGATGATTCTGTTCCGCTTTCTCAGCATACTTTAGACAACAGCCGGAAGACAGACAAGGAATTTGAATACGGAGTTCGGATAACTTTTTTATGGTTTGCGGCAACTGAGACCCAGTAAAAGGCTGGGCCTGCACTGCAAAAATCTCACTGCCCAGACCGCGGATTTCAATGCCGTCAAAGCCAAAGTCCTTGGCCATGGAATAGATATCGGTCCAGCTGAAATCCGGGCAACCCAGGGTTGAAAACGCAAGTTTCAACATAATCTCCTCCTAGCATTTTATATCTTATAAACTATAGAAAACTTTACTGGCATCATGGTACTAGCTGTACCCAGAGATATCAGAAAGTGCTTAGACTTTTTCTGATATACCAAAAAAGCCTTCACCCCTTAGCATTTCTGTTAAAGACGAATGCTTTATACTGTCATGGTACAGCCTTTAAATATAAAACTGTATGATATAATTTTAGGTAATGCTATCAAATTTTCGAATATTTGTCAAGTGTTGTGGATCAGTATGCACCGAGACAGAACTGTGCTAAGTCAGTTGTGCTGGGTTGATTTGGCGCTAAATAAAAAACGGCTGGAGATTTACTCCGCCGTTTCTGGCATCTATCAAGATCCGGGATAACGTTTACGACTGATACTGATTATGATGTCTCCTGCCCGTTAAGGCATTGACGATGGACAACAGGATCACCGCACCGAGGAGAGCAACCAAGAAACTCCAGATATTAAATCCATTGATCCCTATTCCTCCGAAAATGTTGACGATCCATCCACCGATGAATGCCCCAACGATCCCGACAACAATATTCATTCCAACGCCCATTTTGGCATCACGGCCTGTAATCATGCTGGCAATCCACCCCGCAAGGCCGCCTAAAATAATCCAGCCGATAACACTCAAGACAATTCCTCCTTTGCATCAAATATTTTAAAGCAATTTGTTTTCATCATTAATCTGCCCAAAATAAAAATATTTACACGGACCTGTTTTCAATACGAATGTTTTCATTAACGTTTGCATTGAAAATTTTTACATCTAAATTAAGAAGCCAAGACCGGTTTTATCCAGATAGCCTTCTTCTTGGTTCTCTCTGGTAATGACTTTAAATTTGGCGGGTTCAACAGTGACTCTTAACGGAAAATCAAACCCTTTTTCTCCGTCTAGATCCGTACCAATCGATTCCCGACAGTTGATTGTCAGCTCTGCCGTCTGGAAGTAGTCTACATATGGACTCTCCGCATGTTCGCCGTTCGCCACTTTGATAACCAGCGGGATCAGTTCGAGAACAGGACATGGTTTAAAAATATACACATCAAGCAGGCCATCGCTTATAGAAGCCAACGGCGCTATCCTCTTAAAACCGCCTGCCGATTTGCCATTCATAATCAAGATGAAATACACTTCATCGTCGCGGTTGGCTTCCCGGCTCCGAATACTAACTTTCACCGGCTTCATATTGGCGAATTCTTCAACACCCTTTAAATAATAGGCGAGAGCCCCAAAACTTTGTTTGATTCTTTTGGGAGTTTTTTGGCTGACATCGATCAGAAATCCCAGGCTGGCCACATTTAAAAAATAGCGGCCATTGGCGACCCCGATATCGCAAACTGTAAAATGATCCTGAAGCAGGATCTCCGTCATTTCTGGGATTCGCTCCGGAAAATGAAAATAACGGGCAAAGTCATTGGCAGTTCCTACCGGATATATTCCAACCGGGATCTGGCAATCATAACAAAAAAGAACATTGATGACCTGGTGGATCGTCCCGTCGCCTCCAGCAATCCAGATCCTGTTGAAACTGTTGATATCCATCGAGGAGACCATTTTTTCCAGGGCTTCCGTAGTGCTGATCCTGTAAGGCACCAAATAATAGCCTTTGTCTTGGACAGCTTCAATAATGCTGTCCAAGTGATTATTAAAGCTGCCGTTTCCGGCAAGTGGATTATAGATTAATAATATTTGCATTGCCTACCCCCTGAAAACAATTCATAGCAAAGAATCATAGAATAACCTTAAACTTACCTGATAACACCACAATACTACGGTATCTGTCTTTTCGCAAATATCCAGCAATGCTTCTACACGATTCCTGGAAAGACTTCAATCGGGCATTTTGCTGGACAATTCCGGAAAGATAGTGTATTCATTAATACGGGAGTTGATTTTCTTGAACCCTACTGCATTTGAAATGGGTCCTTTTTCTGTTCATTGGTACGGTATACTGATTGCTCTGGCGTTTTGTGCCGGACTCATTCTCGCGAACTATCATACGAACTATCGCAAGCTGGACCCGGACAAATTTTTTGATCTGCTGATTGTTATGATTCCCGCTGCTCTGATCGGAGCCAGACTGTATTATGTCCTGTTCAATTTGCATTATTACATCTCTTGTCCGGCGGAAATCGTGGCTGTCTGGCATGGCGGATTAGCCATTCACGGCGGAATTATCGGCGGTTTTCTGGCGGTCTTAGTGGTTACCCGCAGAGATCCGGATTTAAAATTCTGGTCTGTGGCAGATGTTATCGCGCCAAGTCTGGTTATCGGCCAGGCGATTGGCAGATGGGGCAACTTTCTTAATCAGGAAGCACATGGCGGCCCGGTTAGTGAATCCTTTATCAGTAAATTTCCGCATTTTATTCAGCAAGGCATGTATATTGACGGCCAATATTACCATCCGACTTTTTTATATGAGTCTTTATGGGATACTTTGATCTTTTTGTTCTTGTTCTGGTTGATCAGGAAGAGATCAACACCTGACGGCATCATGTTCTTGCTTTACTTATTGCTGTACTCGGCAGGCCGTTTTATTATTGAGAGTCTCAGAACTGACAGTCTGATGCTTGGTCCCTTTAAAATAGCCCAAGTCATCAGTATTGCAGCAATTTTGCTTTCGGCCGTTCTTCTCTTTGTAAAACTTAGGAAAAAGAAACCAGTTTAGTCATTTCCAGCGTTCCGACGCTAATTGGCCTGGTATGGTATAATAATCTGAGGACTGAACCGGTATCATTACTGCTGCGGAGGTGACTGATTTGGTATTTCTTACGATTTCCAGACAAACAGGAAGCCTGGGGAAAGAAATATCTGGGCTCCTCGCCAAGAAATTGGATCTGCCTCTGATTACACACGATTTTGTTGTGAACCAATGGCTGCCGGAGATCGCCGACAAGCATGAGCTACATATGCTGAAAGAAAGCCCCGGCTTTTATTTGAATCTGTCCTCTCAAGGCCTTACCTTTGCCGAGCATATTGAAAACAGATTAAAAAGTTATATTTCTGAACAGCCTGCTATCATCTTCGGTCTCGGCGCTCAGATTATTTTCTCCCGCCATCCTGAAGCGATCCATGTCAGAATCATAGCTTCAGATGAAGTTCGAACCGGCCGGGTCATGCATAATCTCCATCTGGACCGCTCCAATGCCGAAAGATTCCTGGAGCTGACCGACCGCAAGCACAAACGGTATATTTCCACCATTTATCATAGAGATTGGTCTGATCCTTCTCTTTACGGTATTACGCTGAACACAGATTTTGTCGGCATCGAAGAAGGCGCTGCATTTCTGGCGTACTATGTCAGAAATAAGCAGCTTTACTCCCCTGCGGTTGAATGTCCTTCTCAGGACGGTAAAAAACCGATTATTTTCAAGCATCCATCCGAAGAGGAATTTGCCGGAATCCTGGATATGTACCACCTTGACTGGGAGTACGAGCCCCGTACGTTCCCGATTCAATGGGATGAAGAGGGCAATGTTACCATGGCGTTTTCACCTGATTTTTACCTGCCCAGATTTAATACATTCATTGAACTGACCACGATGAACCAAAAATATGCTTCAGAAAAAAAGAAAAAGGTTAAGCTGCTCAAACGGCTCTATCCCGGCACCAACATCAACATTGTCTTTAAAAATGATTTTTATTCCCTTTTGGAGAGATTCGGCATTAAGAAAGGACCTGCACAATGAATGCTAATGCTGTTGGGAAGATCATTTTCACTGCAGAGGAGATTCAACGGAAAGTCGCCGAAACCGGGCGAATCATCGATACCGACTATCAGGGCAAGGAGCTGGTTGTGATCAGCGTCCTAAAAGGATCGTTTTACTTTTTGGCTGACCTAACCCGGCACCTGACGGTACCCTTAAGCATTGATTTTCTGTCGATCAGGGCATTCCCTGATGAAACGAATAAAACTGGCATTGTAAAATTTGTGAAAGATCTTGACCTTTCGATCACCGGTAAACATGTTCTTTTGGTAGAAGATGTGGTCGGAACCGGACTTACGCTTGCTTATATCTGCCAGCACCTCGAAGCTGCGAAGCCGGCCAGTTTAAAAATATGCTCCCTGCTGGACAATCCCTCGGAGAGACTCCTCACCATTAACATCGATTATTGCTGTTTTCTTATGCCGGACCAATTTGTAGTCGGATATGGCCTCGATTACCAGGAAAAGTACCGAAACCTTCCGTATATCGCAGCCTACAAACGTGAAAAGTAAAAAAAATGAGCTCCAACGAACCTTTATCAATGTATCCCCAGCATTACCCTCAACTTCGTTTCCCGTTATCCACCGTCCTTAAAAGATCTTCGTCTACAGATCTTCCGTTTACTCATTACCCACTTCAGTTTGATTTCATTTCAGAATTGCCTCTTAAAAATCCTTTTTACAGATTCTTTAGAACCAAACCTTCATTTCTATCAATCCCGTTGCAGACTTTTTTCTTCGAAACTCTCCAGATATAGTGAACCTTTTCGTTCACCGACCTAACCGTCCAATGGTAACGTTTTGTTTCTATTTTCAGGCTTTGCTGGTATTCCATCTTAGGAATTCCTTGGAGCTTGTTATCATCATACATAAAATACAGGCTTTCGGTCAACCTGCAAATATCGTGGTTTAGGCTAAAATTAATAAAATTTTACGAATTTTCAGTCTATTAGGACGGTTTCTCTTTAGTTCATAAAGAATTACTCGCTAAAAGGAATCAAGCCCCGCGGATCATCCTATATCCGCTTTTTTTATCCTTTTTTGGCTGTACATCAGATTGTCGACATGGTTCAGAAATTGCTCGATGCTGGCATATTTCCTATCGAAGATGTCAGTCCCGAAACTTCCTTCCAGCCTGTAACGCTTTCCGGAAGTTTTATTATACGCTTCAAAAGACACATTGATTCTCTCAATTGTTTTCTCCAGAGCTTCTTTGCTGTCACATTCCATAATTACCGCGAATTCATCGCCACCCATCCTCGCAATGATATCTGTTTTTCTTAAGACACTTCTTATCAGCTCGACAGCATCCTGGATTGCTTTGTCCCCTTCGGAATGTCCATATTGGTCATTAATTTGTTTCAGTCCGTCGAGGTCGGCATAAATAAGCCCGAATTTGTCATCAGCCTTATGGTGGATCCTTTGGGAAATGTAATAATCAAAAGATCCTCTCGTCCATACGCCAGTTAGGTTATCTAGATGAACCATTCTTTGCTGCAGGAAATAATAGACGATCACAAGGGAAAATGCCGTACAACTCCACATCAGAAGCACACCATAAAACATCGACTGGAGGATCCCTCCGATAATCGGCAGTATTCCAAATGCTATTAAAGGAATCCATTCCTGTTTAATGATTTTCCCTTTTCTTTTAAGGATCTGTATCAGACTGATTATCAGATAGAAATAGGTAATTACGGCTGAAACGAGAAAAAGTGATCCCCGGTGGTAGACATTCGCACTGTCTATAGTGAAGATAAAACCGTAAATAGGCGATAAAACGGTCAGTACTGCATTGATGACAATCGGAATGAAATACAGGGTTTGCCTGGTCTTAAAAATTGTACTGTCGGGTTCAACCCAGCTGTAATTAAATTTGTACCACGAATAGGTTAACAGCGGCGCCGTAATAAACAAACATATATGCATCAGCTCCGACACCGGGATCAACCATAACTCCGGGCGTCTGTTGATCATACAGGTCAGCGTTTCAAAAACAAGCTCCAGCATAATGACTAAAGACGTGGTCAGAAATTTTTTATTGATACTATCCTGCCGGTCAAGACTCTGGTAAGCAATCAAAAATACTACCCCTAACAACACCAGGGCAGCAAGATTAATATCGATCCGTAAAAATACCTGCATACTCTTTTTCCAGCCTTTATGTGAAAAATCAACGCACAAAGACATTATAGCATAATTTTGTGGAATAATTCACGTAACGCAACGTGATCTGGCAGTCCAAGCAAACATGGTAGTGAAAAGCAGCTAGGTCATGCTAAATGTGCAAAAAAGGGGCTATTAACACCCAAAATGAAATGCTGCCAACATAGTGCCGGCAGCATTCGGATTGACAGAGAACCCTTTTATTTAGCCAGAATAGCTGCTAAATCATTCTCTGGTGTGGAGATCGGTGTAATATTGAATTTCTCGACCAAAACGTTAAGTACATTGGAAGAGAAAAAAGCGGGAACGGATGGTCCGATATAAATATTCTTTATGCCCAGAGCCAGAAGGGTCAGCAGAATGCAGACCGCTTTTTGTTCATACCAGGAGAGTACCAGTGTTAACGGCAGATCGTTTATGCCGCATTCAAAGGCCTGGGCCAGCGCGACAGCAACCTGAATCGCGGAATAGGCATCGTTGCATTGTCCCATATCCATCAGCCGCGGCAGTCCCCCGATTTCTCCGATATTCAGGTCATTAAAGCGGTATTTGCCACAGGCAAGTGTCAGTACGACCGTATCCATAGGCGTCTGCTTCACAAACTCGGTATAGTAATTTCTGCCGGGCTTTGCGCCATCGCAGCCACCAACCAGGAAGAAATGCTTGATTGCTCCGGCCTTGACGGCATCGATCACTTTATCCGCGACTCCGAGAACAGTATTCCGGGCAAAACCTGTCATCAGCTCATTTCCACCGTTGATTCCTGTCCTGTATTGATCTTCGCTGTAGCCGCCAAGTTCAAGCGCCTGCTTAATCAAGGGCGAGAAGTCCTTGACTTTGGCATCTGGGATATGCTTCATTTCGGGATAACCGACGACGGATGTCGTATAAACCCTGTCAGCGTAACTGGCTTTGGGCGGCATCAGACAGTTCGTCGTAAAGAAGATCGGAGCCGGAATATTGTCAAATTCCTTTTGCTGATTCTGCCAGGCCGTTCCGAAATTGCCCTTCAGATGTGTATATTTTTTGAATTCAGGATAGGCGTGGGCTGGGAGCATTTCACCATGGGTATAAATATTGATTCCTTTTTCTTCTGTCTGCTCCAGCAATTGTTTCAGATCGAGCAGGTCATGGCCGGTGATCACAATGAATGGTCCTTTTTCTATGGTTGTTGTAACTTTGGTTGGCACCGGATGACCATAAGCCGAAGTATTCGCTTCATCGAGCAGCGCCATGCAGGCAAGATTGGTTTTGCCGAATTCCATCAGCAACTCCAGCCATTCATCGACAGAATGATCTTCGCCGACAGCTTTCAATCCTTTATAAAAGCAGGCGGTGACTTGAGGATCCTGCTTGCCTAGAACATACGCATGCCAGGCATATGCCGCCATTCCGCGTATGCCTAACAGCAAAGTCGAACGCAGCGAGACGATGTCCGGATCGCCATGGAACAAAGCTTCAGGTGCAAAATCTTCCGCCCCGCCAAGTTTGTTTTTCTCTTCAGTTACCTTTTGTATGAAGGCATCAAAATCTTGAGGATCAAAATTAACATTGGTCACCGTGGCAAACAGGCTCTGCATCACCAAAGCATCTGTCTCCGGTGCAGTTTTCTGACCGGATGCCGCTCTTGCCAATCCAATCAGGGCACAAGTGAGTTCATCATGCTTATTAGCTACCTCCGGTTTCTTTCCGCAGACCCCTGCGTTCGTGCATCCTTTTCCACCGGCAGTTTGTTCACATTGAAAACAGAACATCTGAGACATAAGAATTTACCTCCCCATATTTTTGTATTGAACCATGGTCTTATTGTCTTTCTAATCATACGTAAAAGATTGCCAGGAATCGGTAACCAAGGTTACAAAAATCTAGATTTGGTATTATTCCAACGCCTCATTGTAAGGATGGAGCTATTAATTGTGGATAATTGTGTGAATATTGTGAATTATTTTCAAAAAAGACCTTATATGGTCAGCCGATATGCTTTTCAAATATCTCTTTGAACAAGAGAACCAAAACCGGATCAAACTGCGTCCTAGAACAAGAAACGATTTCCTTGATTGCTTCGGCGGGAGACAGTGCCTCACGATACGGCCGGTCATTCGTCATCGCATCAAAGGTATCTACGATACTTAAAATTCTGCATTCGATCGGTATCTCCCCTGCTTTCAATCCTAAAGGATAACCCTTGCCGTCCCATCTTTCATGGTGCTTCAAGATCAAGTGTGCGATGCCCTTTAATTCTGAGGATTCAGACGCAATTCTTTCCCCAATCCCGCAATGCGTTTTCATGACCTTCCATTCCTCTTCGTTCAACTTGGAAGGTTTACACAGGATCCTGTCTGGAATTCCGACTTTACCAATATCATGAAATTTAGCAAGCAGCTTGATTCGATCAAGTTTGCTTTGAGGAAGCCCCAGCGCTGTACCCATTTGAGTTGCAAGCTCACCCATCCGTTCTGCATGACCCTCGGTAAAATAATCCTTCGCTTCCAATGCTCTCATCAAGGTCTTAACCAAATCGTTCCGGTTGCTAGATTCCTTTAATAATTTGTTTTGATACATGTTGTTATTTGCTTCCTGAAACATCCAATCCGTATTGACAATACCTGCCTTATGGAAAGAATAGCCCGAAGACAGTGAGATCTTCAATATATCTGTTTGCTCATTGTATTTATGCAGCATTTTATTCATCTGTTCAACCTGCTGCTCAATCTCCCGGCTGGAGAGGCCCTCGACAATTACGCAAAATTCGTCTCCGCCAATACGGGCGATGTACCCGATCAATCTGAAATGGTCAGTAATCATCCGCGCTGCAGATACAATCACTTCATCCCCTTTTTGGTGACCGAACGTATCATTAATGATTTTTAACCCATCAATATCAAAGAGCAAAACAGTAAGCTTTTCAAAGCTCTTTCCATGGAATTCAGCCAGTTTGTTGATTAAACAGTGCCGTTTATATAGCTTTGTCAGGCTTTCTTTTTCCACCATCTCTCTTAACTGCATTTCCATTAGGGTTCTTTCAGTCATATCCCGAACCAGTATTAAGATTTCATTAATCTCTGAGATGTGAATTCGCGATTCAAAATAGTAGTCCCGTCCCTGGTACTTTAGCCTAAAATCACAGGTGACCATCCCCCGTTTCTGAACAACCTGATAAATTGCCTCCTGTAATCTCCAAACAATTTCGTTATTCCTTAAGATCTCTAGTGTTAGAGGATCGTCCTTTTTATTGGAGACGGCAAACGGCGAAATATGCCCATCTGAATCGCTAACCAGCATAATGTCCTGAATCGCGGCCATCAAAGCTTTGTTCCGAATATTAATATGCTCAAGATCCAATAACTTTTCCTGCAGCTCGGGATAGTAATTTTTGCGAATCGAATTTTCCCCGAGACCAATGATGGCTTGCCTTGTTATTTCTTTCTCATTTAAAGCATTGTAATATTCTTTCATAAATTGCTTTAACCTCTTGCTTCGTGAGTTTTTTTGGGTTTGTAACCATGCAGGGATCAATCATTGCATTTTCAACCAGTCTGTTCATCTGATTTTCGTCAATTTGTTCGATTTCTACCGTCGCATTAATCATTAAGTTTTCACGCAGGGATCTGACCCGTTTAAGAATTTTTTCTTTGACATTCAGATCAGAACTAAAATCAGCTAAAATATTCAACTGCTCCGCAATCCTTCGGAAACGGTCAGGTACAGCATCAAAATTAATGTCAATAACATGCTCGAGCAAGATACTGTTGCACTTACCATGCGGTAAATTGAAAAATCCTCCGAGACTGTGGGCCATGGCATGTACAGCACCCAGACTAGCATTGGAAAATGCCAGCCCGGCCTGAAGAGAGCCCAGCATCATCTGATACATTGTATCAATCGTCCGGCCTTTTTGGACTGCGGCTTCAATATTCTCATTTAATAATTTGATCGCTTCCAGAGCGTGAACATCGGTCAGCGGTGACTGCGCATTGGACACATAAGCTTCGATAGCATGCGTCAGCGCATCCATTCCCGTACAGGCAGTCAAATAAGGATCCATGGTCATCAGTGGTACCGGATCAATTAAGGCCAGATCCGGTACAATTTTCTTGCTGATAATAGCTTTCTTGACCATATACAGCGTGTCACAAATAATGGCGAACTGAGATACATCTGCTGCCGTTCCAGCCGTACTCGGGATACAAATCAGCGGCGGTCCCGGCAAATTGACTTCATCGACACCTTCATAATCTAGAATATTTCCGCCGTTGGCTACCAGTATGCTGATGCACTTCGCACAATCCATGACGCTACCGCCGCCGATAGCAATAATGAGATCACAATCCTGATCCAAAAAGGTTTTGCTCCCCAACATCGCTTCATAGTCTTTGGGATTTTCAGTAACGTCATCAAAAACAACATAGGGGACTTTGATGGCCTCAAGGGTTTCCGTATACCAATTCTGATTACAAATCCTATTGTCCGTAACAATCATCGGTTTTTTCGTTCCAAAATGAGAGATATACCGGCCAACTAATCGTCTTGCATCAAGGCCGGTAATGATTTCAGGTGTGACAAATTTCCTTAGTTCCATCTTTTCAGACATCCGTACCACCTGCCCTATATTTATTTTCAAAAAGAGTTTCTCAAATTAGAACAATTCAACTATTTTTACCTTATCAGAAAATTTCAATAATTTAAACATTCTGTCATTTCAAAAGATTTGTATACTATTTCTACATAAGTTAAGAAATTCCTACTATTCGACAAATTTTTTCAAAATATGCGGGCATTAGATTTGGCTGTCGGAGGTGTCAGTCAGCCTTTCCGGACAGGCATAAACAGTGCCTTTGCCTCCTCTGACATAGCCGAGAAGTGTAATGTTATATTCCCGGGCAAGTCTGATGGTCGCTGTAGTGGGTGTCGATTTGGAAACTACCACGGGTGCTCCAAGTCTGATCATTTTCATAAGCATTTCCGAAGTAAGCCTGCCGCTGATAAAAACCACGCCATTTGCGGCAAGTTCCATCTTGTTTGCCTTCATCAAAATTCCCGTAATTTTATCAAGACAGTTGTGCCTGCCAATGTCTTCATTCAGGACTTCAAATCCCTCAGTGTGAAAAAAGACACTGTGGACACCTCCAATCGTATGATGGATTTCAGACTGTTCGATGAACTTATCCATGATCGTCAGGATATTTTCTGCGGAAAAGGTGGATTTATTCATGTTGACGGCATACTGCGTCTTTTTCAGCGGATTAATGTAGGTATAACACTTGCCGCAGCCGGAAGTGATACTTCTCAAGCTTTCACGTCTGTCAATGACCATCCCTTCTCTAAGTTCAATCAGCACTGCCAGCATTTTCTCATTGTATTCGATGCTTTTGATATCTTCATAAGAACCAATGACACCCTCATTATACAAAAAACCCAGGGCCAACTCCTCGTGGTGCCGGTTTAGACAGAGAACTGAAACAAGCTCCTGTCCATTGACTATCATTTTAAGAGACACTTCGGCGATGACCTTTCTCACCGCTTCTTTCATCACAATGACATCATTTTCTCTTTGGATCTCTACTACATCAAATTCTTCGTAGACGATTCCTTCGTCAGCAGCATTCATTTTTTACCCTCCAAGCAGCAATATTGTATTTGTATCTTCCAGCAGTATCAGAGTTAGTTTGATCTGCAGTGATTTCCTGGCTGGAAACCCCACCCTATTTTACCACTAAAATAAGATTTACTGAAATTAATGGAGCATTTATCTGTAGTTCAATAAGAGATAACTCTGGTCGTATATTTGCATGACATTTTATCAATAATAGAATAGACTTATGAAAGACTTCTTTAAGTACAAGCATCAAGACATTGAGGCAGTCAGGTGGTGGAATGAAATCTGGATACTGACGGAATCATTGCAAAGCTTAACTGGTTTTACAGCCTTGAATTGAACCAAGTTGATCTTTATATGGCCCAAAGTAAAATGGTCAATGATATCTATATCAGCAAAGTATTAGAACGATCATCTTATATTGAACAGCAGCATGTCGATAATATTGCTGCCCAAATACGAAAATACGGCAGCGAACCGACCATTTTTGGGGATATTGTTTCCCCGCTCCTGGGAAAGACTGCCGGGAATATTACTGCTGCGTTTGGAATAGTCCCCCTGCTAAAAGCCGATATTCTTCTGGAGAAAAAAGCAATGAGTGATTATAAAGACTTGATCTTAAAAGTCGGAAAAGATCATGCGTTGTTTTCTGTCCTGTGGGCCAATCTAATTGATGAAGATCTGCACACGGCCTGGTTTTCAAATAAAGTTCAGGAATTAGAGGCTTGCCGTTAAATTTTTTTAGACAGGATTCACTAGGATCATTCTGGCTTTCTGTCTGCCTGAGAATCCACTTTTTCTATTAACTCTCTGGAGAGTTCTACGGACAATTTCGTTTTACAAGTATTATTGTTTAATCGTTTATTATTAGCTGTATTAGCGCTATTTGTTTGTAATTTATTGATCCGGGTTAGAAACATATAGAGGATATAGAACACAGCAATCATGATGATCCCTGCAATAAGACCTGTTCTCTGCCCGGAGATAAATGGCATACTTAGGATAATCATGATCAGACTCAGAAAAACAATCCAGGTAGAATAGGGGTATAGAGGCATCTGACACTTGCCTGATGGCGGACACCCATATTTTTTTCGAAAACGCAGATGAGTCGCCATAATTGCCGTATACGTAAATAGCAAAGCAAACCCACCGGAGCTTATCAAAAATAAGTACACACTTGGGAGCAAAAGACCAATGCCTAATCCTGCAAGCATCGCTAACCCAGAAATCAGTATTCCCCGATGCGGGACATTTCCCCGATCCTTTAACCACCTGGGTGCCTGGCCTTCTTCGGCAAGAGACCGCATCATTCTGCCCAGACCAAACATCGCTGCCAACATTGTAGATAGTATCGCTGTTATAAGTACAAAATTAATGACGTTGCCCGCCCAGCCGATTCCCCATCTATCAAGCGCAGCTACCATGGGACTAAATTTTTCACTCAGACTGGAGGTGGGGATTAACGGAAGCAGCACAGCAATAGAGACAATATAAAAGCCTACCAGAATTAATACTGTGTGGGAAATTGCTTTGGGAATTGTTTTTGCTGGATTGTCGGCTTCCGAAGCAGCTAGTCCGATGATTTCAAAACCTGCATAGGAAAATATGACAATAAGCATACTCCCTGCTATCCCTTTAATTCCCGCCGGCATCAAAGGTTCCCTGACTAATTCTCCGGCACCTATTTGGGAGACAGTCGGAAATAATCCCAGAATCAAAAGTAAGGCGATGATAATAAACGAAGCCAGGGCTAGCAATTTTACAGCAGCCAGACCGCTCTCCAGCTTGCTTAATTTATCAGCTCCCAGTAAATTTAACAGCGTGATACTCACAATGATGAAGCTTCCCAATCCGGCTATGGAGATATTGGGGACCCATTCCCGCACCAGAATGGATACAGCAGTGGCCTCACTGGACATCGCCAAAACCAACCCACAACAAAACCGGTTCCGTTGCCGAAGGCTTGAGCTGCAAAGGTACGAAAGGAACCTACATCCGGATTCGCAACCGTCATTTCGGACAAGGCAAAAAGGACAAAATAAACAAGTACTCCGCCCAGAATAAAGGAAATGATAATTGAAGGTCCTGCAGCATTGATAGCTACTGATGAGCCCAGAAAAAAAGAACCCCCGATGACTGTTCCCAAAGCCATCATGGTAAGCTGCCAGACAGATAATCCCTTATGCTTTTTCTTCATCATTGTATTCTCCATTCAGGTTTGTGATTTCCATTATTATTTCTAAAAATCACAAAACCATTCTGTTTGGAGAGAACAATGATTATAGCAACGATAAACTGTTTGTGTATTCATTACTCCAGAAGCAACAGTCCAAAGTATTTGACAAATTCCCGTTTATCTTTCAAGGTTCGCATTGTAAAGCCTTGCTTAGAAACGGTAGCGAAGACATCCATGCCAGCGCTCTCCATTGAGGGGCGCGTAGCTGTACACTTCTTGGGTGGTTCTGGTGGCTTGCACTCGCTGCAAATATGGCAGGGCCCTGCCCAAAAAGAGAATGCTTTATAGAATCCATGTTTAAAAGCTAATTTCTCTGCATTCAGCATTAGTTTTTGAAAATCCCTTGTCGGCGGTTGGCCTTCAATCAGAAAAGCTTTAGTATAGCCGTCTAATTTCACCCTTGTTTCCTCGTGGGAAGGGCTATTTGGCGGACAGCATTTTTCCCCATAGCTGGAGCATCCGTAGCGGCAATGATCTTTTGCCCAGTGGGCCGTAACCACATCCTGAGGATTGATCATCGTGATGGACTGAATAGGCAGTCTTTTTAATCTTGCGTAAATTTGCGCTTCTTTTGTTATGGCCAGTTCATTTAATTTGTGCCTATTCTTGGATGCAAAAATCACCGAAATATCACCGGTGAGGGGTAATAAAGGCGTTTGATGCATCTGCTTCTTCTCAAAAAATTCAGAGATATCTTTAGCCGAAAGGATGTTCGCCGAAAGCATGGAACTGTCTTTTTGAAGAAGGTAATTTTCATATAGGTTAATAGCAGTATATAAAGAATATTCTTCAGAATACCGGCCCATGACAGCAATCACTGTGTCATCGTTGATGGTTTCCGCGTGTTTTTCATAATTTGCGCCTGTGATAATCAGATCATAGGGCAATTGATCATTAAAAGAAATCTCGATACATTGTTTCATCATAAACTTTTGAATTGGCAGAGAAAGAACATCAGGAGTAAAGCTATCAAGGAAGACATTCCCCCTAAAATATTCTAACATGGACGTAAGTCTTTCAGCGATAAAGATGCCGCTGATTTCACCGTTTTTTAAAGCGTCCAGGCTAAAAAAAGGGCTTGTTGACGTAAGGTATTTAGCACTGACGGGGGCATTGCACAGATAGCCTTCTTTCCTAATGATTAAACCCATTTTGTCTAAAACGTCGAGGAAAAGAAACGTTCCTTTCTCATCGAGATGGAGACAATTGGTCAGATCACTGAAAGATTTTCCTTCTTCAATTGCGGTAAAAATATCGCATGCCATCGCCTTCTGAAGAATCGCTGCTGTTTGCTGTTTCGCTTTGACCTGCAATATAAAATCATAGTCATTGTTTTGATAATCAATTTTGTTCATGCCGGTCTCATCCTTTAATTTGTTTTGCTATCAGTTCTCTTTGCATAGTTCTCTTTCAAATACGCAACGACTTTTTGGATCCCTTGTCGATGATTTTGCAGCACGATTTCAATTTCTTCTTTAGCAAGATTGTCTTGATGAAATCCTGCAGATACTAAGCAAATGCAGTTAAAAAGCTTGGAAACTTCCTGTGCCAGCGGCTCGGCCAGGGCGTCATCACAATGACCTTCTGCCGTATAGGTCGTAACCGTACCGCAGTTTCCGACCGCTGCGCTGCCGATATGCGGTTTTCCTCCGGTAATGGTAATCAGAATGTCCTTGCCGATGATGGATAGTTCGTAAGATAGGGCGAGCTTTTCTTGGCCGATATTTATTTTCATGAGTCGCTTCTCCATCTTTCATAGAGATCATGTGGAATTTTCAACAAATCCAACACCTTACCGACGCTTTGATTCACGATATCGTCAATGGTTTCAGGGCGATGGTAGAAGGCCGGCATAGGGGGGACGAGTATTCCGCCTGCTTCCGTTACAGACATCATATTTTTCAGATGAATTGAAGAGAGCGGCGTTTCTCTTACCATTAACAAAAGGGGATGACGTTCTTTTAAGGCAACATCAGAAGCACGCACAATGAGGTTGTCGCTATAGCCATTGGCAATTGCCGACAGTGTCTTCATGCTGCAAGGTGCGATAATGGTTGCGTCAATCCCGTAAGAACCGCTGGCAACAGCTGCAGCTAAGTCGTTATGGTCGTACACCGTATCTGCTAAAGCCTGGACATAATTCAACGTATAATCTGTTTCAAGGGAGAGTGTCTCTTTGGCCCACTCGCTCATGATCAGAGAAACGCGATGTTCTGTTTCTTTCAGAACCTCCAATAAACGTACACCGTAGATCACCCCGGTTGCCCCTGTCATGGCTAAAAGAATTTTCATTTTTTTCATTCCTTATTTCATTCGTCATTCTTTATTATCGTATTCTGTATTACCTAGTTCTCTATTACCGTATTTTGATTACACATTAATTCTTACACAATTTTTTACCGTTTCTCAATTGTTTCGTTTTATCATGATCAATTCCTTCTTTTGTGATAACAACGCCATAAAGATCTGCGGCCGTTTTGATTGTAATGATCTCATCCAAGACATCATCGTATACTTTTTTGGCAGGGCGGTCTAAGGGATCACCCCACCCGCCGCCACCGCTGGAGTTCAGAATGACCTGATCGCCTTTGGAAACACATCTAGGGCCTTCTTTACTCTCCATGATAACCGGTTTTCCCCTATGAAGAAAAACACCTTTGTTTAAGCTCCCTTCATGTCCTCCGTTCAAACCATAGGGTGCAAATTTCATCCCGTCACCAAAATTCACGATATGGCTGCCTTCATCGTACAGTTCAAACGCGTACCGCATTCCCGCGCCGCCCCGGTATTCGCCGGCACCTGCAGTATCCGTTTCCATTTCATGATAACATGTGATGTGGGGATATTGGATTTCGTTGGATTCAATATTAGGCGTTCTAACCCCTCCGAAATTGGACATGGCCGACATGTAGGATTTTCCGTCACTTCCTTTCATGGCGCCGCCGCTCCCGGTCGAGCAGAAAGAAAATCCCACATAATAGCGGTTATTTCTAGGATCCGTACCGTAATAGGAAGGTCCCGCATAACGTGCATATCCTGCAGGAACCTTACCGGGGACTGCTTGACCCAAGGCTTGAAAAACGGTACCGATAATTTCGCTCGCCGGAGTTAACGTACAAAGCGTTACAGGCGCCGGTTCATAGGGATTCACCAAAGAACCTTTGGGCAAATGGACATCGATGCAGCGGAATGCGCCGCCGTTTCTTGGAATATCAGAGCCTAAAAACCAAAGAACTGCAATGCCCGAAGCAGTTGTCGCAGTGACAACAGAGGTATTGATAAAACCTTTAACCTGTTTATCTGTACCTTCAAAATCTACCAGAAGACGGTCTCCTTCTATTTTCACGGCAATTTCAATTTTGACGGGTTCATCTTGAAAACCATCATCATCGATGTATTCGGTCGCACGGTAAATGCCGTCAGGCACCTCTCTAATCCGCTTCCTCGTCAGCATTTCGGTTTGCTCCAGGGTTTCAGTCATTGCTTTATTGACGACAGCGGGCGTATACGCTTCCACTATCTCCAGGATGCGCTTAACGGCAACTTTATTGGCACCGATTTGAGCGAGAAGGTCGCTTTTCAGCATGTTCGGATTCCGGGTATTGATGAGGATCATGTCTAAAACTTCAATAATAAATTCATTGTTGCACATCAATCTTGTTGGGGGGATGCGGATTCCTTCCTGGAATATCTCGGTCGCTTTAGGATTATAGCTCCCGGCAGTAGATCCGCCGATATCCCCGTGGTGAGCGCGGCTGACACAGAAGAACATCAAGCTTTCCTTAAAAAAAACAGGCGTAATAATCCCGATGTCCGGCAGATGATTCCCCCCGTCATAGGGGTCGTTGATGATAAAAACATCCCCATTTTTAATAGTATCCTGATATTTTCTTAAAACAGCTTTGACGCTGAAAGAACCTGCCGTTGCTAAAATCGGAATACCGCTTAACTGAGAAACCAACTCTCCGTCTTTATCACAGATACAGCAGGCAAAGTCGCAGGCTTCGGCAAAAATCGGAGAATGGGCGGAATGCTCCAAAGCGAGTCCCATTTCTTTGGTGATACTGTCGAGACGATTCGCGATGACCGTGCGATTAATAAGTTCTTCCGTATTTGTCCTTGTCATACTTGCGCACCTTCTTTTGTTAATGTCCGACTTTGGTTAATGTTAGAATACCATTTCTAATCGTTTTACCAACAAATCCAGCGGAAATCAAAACGGTGGTGTAGTCAAAATTGATCAAAGCGGGACCGGTGATATTTTTCGTGCCATCATCGAGAAAATCACCGGCATGATAAACGGGGACAGAAATTTCACCTGCTTGCCCGAACGGTTCTCCTGCCACGATTCTTTCCGTTAAGGGAAGTTTGTTTTCAGCAAACGGGAAGAGTATGTTTTCCTTTTCTGTTTCCATACAAGCAAGATGGATATTAATGATTTCCCATTCCTTGTCCCTTTCGGCATATTCATAGATACTTTCATGGGTGTTATTAAAGGCTATGTCTAGAGCATCCCTGCGCTCACGCGTAAAAGTCCCTTGCCAGGGTACCGATATTTCATGATGCTGTCCGATATAGCGCATTTCAAGAGTAAGGCAGAAATCCTGTTGTTTTTCCGGTACACCCAAACGGATGAGTTCAGCTTTTCCTTCTTCTTTCATATCCTTGATCACAGTATTGATTTTTTGGGGATTCCATTGCCCCCTTTCCATAAAGAAACTTATGGTGAAATCACTGCGACGCGATGCACCTAACATGCCCCAGGCACAAAAGACCGGTCCGGTAACGGGAAACAAAACTTCATTCATATGGAGAGCATCCATCATATTTGCAGCAAACAGAGAAAAGGCTCCCCCTGCACCTATTAACCTGTATTTTCTGGGGTCATTGCCTTTCTGGACCGTGACAAGACGTACCGCATCGGCCATCATCTCTACCGCAATTTGGTAAATGATATTGGCACCTTCCTTCACCGCAACATTTAACGCTTTCGCAATTTTATCATCAATCGCTTTTTCAGCCAGTTTTTTATTTAAGCGCATGCTGCCGCCCAGAAAGTTTTCTTCATCAATCAGACCGAGAACAACCAAAGCATCCGTAACGGTGGGTTCGGTTCCGCCAAAACCGTAGCAAGCAGGGCCTGGAACTGATCCGGCAGAGTCCGGACCCACCAGGATTCTTCCACTTTCATCGACATGAGCAATACTGCCGCCGCCCGCGCCAATCGAAGTGATATCAATGGTCGGAATCGCTAAGGGATACCCAGCAATTTCAGATTGGGGAATCAACCGATTTTCAATATCCGCCACATGCACATCAAAACTAGTCCCCCCCATGTCCGCCAAAACAGTATAGGAATTTTTCATCATTTTTCCCATGGCTTCGTTACCGCAGGCACCGCCGGCCGGTCCTGAAAGAAGGGTTTTGACAGCGAATCTTGCCATGGCATCCGTATCACTTAAACCACCGCTGTTCATCATCATATTAATGGGCTTATCCCAACCAAATTGCGCTAGTTCCCTTTTAATGATATTGAGATAATCTGCCAGAACCGGTGTCAGATAAGCATTGAGGACGGTAGTGGATGTTCTTTCATATTCCCTGATTTTCGGCGCTACTTCCGACGACAATGATACGAAAACTCCAGGGAGTTCTTCCTGAATGATTTCAGCCGTTCTTTTTTCATGTTCCGGATTCAAAAATGAAAAAAGGTAGCAGACAGCAATACTCTGCACGCCGTATTCTTTACATTTCCTGCAAGCAAATCTTACAGCGTTTTCATCCAATTCTTTGATGATATCGCCTTTATAGTCCATTCTCTGTGTTATTCCTAACCGCAGTCTGCGGGGAACCAAAACTTCCGGCATTTCCGCTTGGAGATCCCATTGATTTTCCAATTGAGAACGGCGTATTTCCAGAGCGTCACGGAATCCCTCCGTGGTGAAAAGCGCGGTAACGGCACCTTTTTTCTCTAAAAGGGCGTTCAAAGCTAAGGTGGTACCATGAATGATTTGTTCCGTTTCCGCAAGGAGTGGTTCTAAATCCGTATGCCAGGCAGCTGCCAATTTTTTTAATCCGGCGATAATCCCCCGCGCAGGATTTTTATGATCAGTTGGATTTTTTACAAAGATCATTTTGTTTTTACCGTTTTGAAACGTCCCTACCGCGGTGTAGTCGGTGAAAGTACCTCCTGTATCAATGGCAATTTTAATCATACGCTCATCCCTTAATCGGTATATTTAGAACACACAATCCTTATTTGGCATATTTAAGAAGCCGTTGCACTGCTTCTCTTACTTCATCGTCCAATTGGATTTTAGGGGCAAAACCGCTTAAGGGCTTTGTGGCATCAATCCCCATTTTGGACGTACGGCTTAATTCATCCGTTGAGGGATCAAGGGTCACACCCATTCCCAGGTGCTGCGGTAAAATGGAAACCCCTTTGTCCGCCTGCAATCTTGTGGCAAGTGCCCATAGGACTTCCCCTTCGTTAAAGACATCAACATCTTCATCCACCACAACGACCATTTTGATGTTGTGGTCGACGGCAAAAGCGGCGTAAATGGCCTGCATAGGCTGCCCTTCGGCAATTTTTTTCATGGAGATATAGCAATGAAAAAGACCACAGGCTGAAAAGGGTGCATGAACTGCTTTGATATTCGGTAAAGTCTGATGCAGGGCATTTAAGACATCGCCTTCCCGCTGTAAAGCTACAACGGTAATATGCTCACTGCTCATCCCCGGTGTTAAATCATGGTAAAAAGCATTTTGGCGGTAGCGGATGGCTTTGACTTTAAAGACATTCTCCGTACTTCGATAGCAGGCGTAATTGGTAAATTCAGCGAAAGGACCTTCCTTTTCCCGCACATCAGCCAGTATTTCGCCTTCCAAGACAATTTCTGCATAGGCCGGAACCTGTAAATTCACAGTAGCGCATGGCGCAACTTCTAGAGGTCCACCAAAAAGTCCGGCGATCGCCCCATATTTCCCCTGATCATAAGGGACGAGGGCCATGGATCCTAAGGCGATATTCGGATGGACACCGATCACGATAGCTGCTTCCAGACTCTCCCCTTTTTCTTCGCTTCTGCGGAAGTATTCCCAGAGTCTTTGGCGGGAATGAAGCGAAATCCCTAATGTATCCTTACTTTTTAACTGCATACGGTGAAAGCCTAAGGTTTCGACACCGCTTTCAGGGTCTTTAGCAACACACAGGCCTGAGGTTACATAAGGACCTGCGTCAATCGGAAAGTGCACAGGAATGGGAAGCTTATAGAGATCGATGTCATCTCCGGTGAGGCAGTGGTCGGCAAAAGGAGGGTTATCAATGACTTTTACCTCTTCAATACGGTTTTTGATGCGTTTCGCATACGTTTCAGCAACTTTAGACGCATCGACCCCCAGGCCTTTTCCAAACCGTTCTCTCGTACTGAGAATACTGGTAACCACAGGGAACGCGCTATTTTCTACTTGATCGAAAACCATGACGGGATAGCGGTGCTCTTTTTCCAACTCCATGATTAACGTACTGATCTCATATTCTCTTTTGACTTCTTCGGTGACGTATTTCACTTCACCATCTTGATCAAGCTGTTTCAAAAAATCTCTTAAGTCCTGACTCATTTAGAAGCCTCTTTTCTCTATTGAATTAGATTTGATTTTTTCAGGCTGTCATATGTCAATTTTGTAATAATTGTGGATAATGGCCAACAGACAGCAATTGTAATTAATGCTTCAATAACGGCAACCTTCACAGGTAATTGGTAAATTCCCATTAACCCGATACAGACAACGACATTCCCTAAGACGTTACAGAGAAATAGCGCGAGAATATGGTGCCACCACTTTTCCATGGAATACTTGGCTGCCACGAATGATACGGCAAGAGACCCAATGGCATTCGCAAAAATAAAAGCAATCCATAGCGGGCTGTACCACATGGAAATTAATGCTTCGACTTCCCCTGCAATCATTCCGGCAGGCTGTTTATAAAGCAGGACGATGAGTGCCGTAAATGAAGCCCAGACCGTACCGTTAATTAAGTACATACCTGCTTTGCCTGTGGGAAGAAGATTGTCAATAAATCCTGTAGCTTGACAGGCTATGACAAAGACAATACCTAAGAGAATAGACCCCACGAGCGAGTCAAGTCCTTATTAGTGTGT
>NZ_LXPC01000016.1:0-30216 GCF_003590275.1 Dehalobacter sp. MCB1
TTATAATAATATCATAAGCTCTGATTCTGATCGCGATAATCCAGATATTAACGTGCGTGTAACTCACACATTTTGGCGCAACCATATGACATTAGGAGGATGAGACCCCCTCACGTAATCATTATCTTACAATAGTCGATCCTATGGCGAGGAAGAATAAGATAAAGAAGAACGCACCAAAAGCCCTCTCTAATGTGAATACGCCATTCATTAGAGAGTTGGATAATGATATCTTAGGTGGATCTATGAAAAGCTTGGTGCCTGATAGGAAAATAGTTGCACTGAATATAAATGAACTTAGCAACAAATAGAGTTTATCCCATATACATCTATGGGGACGCTTATTCATCCCGATAATGCACCAAATAGCACCAAAGACTAGTATAGTACCTATTGACCAAGCGAGTGGGTAAAGCGGCCTCTTGCCAAAGCCATAAAACACCCATGCTCCAAGTTCTAGAATATAACCCAATGGATCAGCTAAAAAGTTTCGATGTAAAAATTGTTCTTTTCTGAACTTATAATAACAGTTATCAAAATCTAAAAGAAAACCTAGATTTCTAAAGTTTGTCGCCAATAGTTCATATGTCGTGGCACCACATTTAACATTATACACAAGATTACTATTATTTATGCTGTCCCAGCGGAGATACATTTTCTCATACTTTGCTAAGCTTAAATCAAGACTTTCAATTTGGGCACCTAAAAAGAAAGCATCTTGACTGAATTGTGCCGACCAGAAACTAGCAGTATTGTTGAACTTAGAACTCTCAAAGTTTGCGATGCAATTAAACTTAGCATCTCTGAATTCGGCACGTCCGTTAAATCTAGAGTCTAAGAAGTTTGTTTCTCCGTTAAACTCAACTCCACGGAAGAACGCAGCTTTATTGAACGTAGAGCCCCAGAAGAGAACACGGCTATAGAATTTTGAATTTTGGCAGTTTAATCTATCAAATTTCGACCAGGAAAAATCAGCTGGGCCATTGAACACAACGCGCACAAAATCAACCGATTCATTAAAACGTAGATAACTGAAATCCGCGGAGCCATTGAACCAAGATTGCGTAAAATCTATATTTTTATCGAACTTAGAGTATTTGAAACATGCGAATCCGATAAATGTAGAATTTCTGAAATCGGTTGTTTTATTGAACTCAGAGGCCCAAAAGAACGAAGGTCCATTGAACCGTGACCCCTGGAAATAGACGGACCCATTAAACCTGGTGGCATTAAAGTTAACAACCTTTCCAAATATCGCATTATTCATGTATACATTACCTTCAATTAAACAATTATTCAGCCTTATAGGAGAATTAATGATGATTGCTTTTTCCAATGGTCCCAAAACCTTAGTTTCATGTAATGCTCCTTCCAAAGTTGAGGGATTAAGCTGGCTTAGATCCAAATCTCCTGTTATCGTAACGTGATCGTATTCAACTGGCTGTCCATTATTAACCTTGGTTAAGATTTCACCAGCAGGAACTCTAAATGAAGTCGGATCTGAGCTGGCTAAATCAATCGACACTATTAGAATCAGCAACCACCCGATTATGTATCTGGACAATAATACGCCCCAAAAAAGACTAAGTATTTCCTCGATGTACTATAATTTCTTTTGATTTGAATTCGCTTACATTCGGGGGGAGCACACTGATTGATCCAGTACTCAGATTTTCTCGCGTGATAACGGCCATAACCTTAAAGCTCTTTCCATTATCAATATTACCAGGTCTTCCGAAGACCACATTTGAATTCCAGTTTCCATTTTGAGAAGTAACTGTGTCTTGGACCCACCAAGGGCCGCCCGATTCAATAGGCCAAATTAGCACATATGCCTTCAGACCAGTACGCCCCGCTCTCGATGTCCCCTCTAAATTAACGTTAGGAGGAACCGAACTCCCGTTCCTGAGATTGGTAATTTCAATAGGGTACGATAATATCACAGGCTCTGCACGGACTGGGATCCTTTCTGGCTTCTTGGTCATCCAAACCACAGAGTTATTATCTGCCCCACAAAAAGGCCCTCCTGCATAGCATTGATCCATCGAGTCTCTCTGCCAATCTAGGTTGAGCCATACATCATTTGTATTAGGATCTTTATTTACATGCAAAGATATATTTTTTCTGTAGAATTCACCTAACCATTTAACGACGGCATCTACTTGAGTTCCGTTGGTGCCTAAATAAACCTCTGCATATGCATGCCCTGAATTTTGATGGTATGCATGAACAATTCGTGTTGAATATCCTACTGCATCCATGAGGGAAGCCATCAATATAGCAAAATCATTGCAGTTCCCTCTACCAGAACCTCCATTACGAATACCGTCTTTTAGGATGTGACTTGCATACATATAGTAATCCGACTGGTGATCAACATACAACCAAGGACCAGTATAAGCATCACCATTTATCATATAATCATAAATCGCTACAATTTGCCCTGCGCTCTGGCCTCCTGGGTATTTAATTGCAATGTCCATAGCTAGACTTGCTATATCATCATTATTTGGTTCGACACGTAGGTCAAATATTTCGGCAAGTACAATATCAGTTATTGTTGTGCCGAGCGGTGGTAATTCTTCTGCTTGGACCCAAGACGTTCCATCATAGATGAAAGGGATATCAGTGGCGAACCCACCTTCGCATAAAAGAAATATACCAATCCCTAAAGATATGAGAAAAAGCATTATTTCTTTAGGCAAATAGCCATATTTCATATTAGGCACCAATCTTTTAAAGGAATGCTGCATTAGTTCCGTGTTACTTGAAGCTCCTTGGACTCAGCAACTCTTGCTGTTGGAAGGCTAAGCAGCGTTTCTCCTTTATTCAGCTCTTGTTTAGTTATAATTGCAATGATTTTAAAATTTTTCCCTTTATCTATGACACCCACCCTTCCGAAATAAGCCTGTGACTCCCAACTACCATCTGATTTGATATTAGTCTCCTGAACCCACCAAGGCCCATCAGCTTCAATTGGCCAAATTAGTACATATACATTCAACCCAGAGCCTTCTACGGCTGAAGAGATACCTTCAACCATTGACATTTGAGAAACGAGATCTCCATTCCCAGGCTTTATAACATCTACACCAACAGTTCCACTTACGCCATAACAAGATCCACAAATTAATCCAAAAACCAGCACACGCAGTATTATATCCCTCATGATTAACGAATATATAGCGTATATCTAAATAAGCCTTTGTATTATCGTACGATGTCAGTTTGACATTGTCACGCATTACTATGCGAGCTATCATCTCTCTTTTTCAGCCTTCTCTTCCAGACATACCGCCAAAGAACACTTTTATAAATACCATTTCGGGCCGATCAAGTCAGCTTGTGCAAAATTCCATAGTGTATGGATTGAGCACTTTGCCAGAAGAGGATTTAGGCCGATTTATGCCAGAACGGGAGGACTGGTGAGGCGGTGCGTGCAACTTGCGTCTTCGATCTAGTTCTATTACATTATCGAAAGCTTTCGATAATGTAATAGAACTAATTGCCATGCACAAAACAGAGGCGGGAGAGAAAGCAAAAGTCATGAGAAAAGAGGCCGGGGAGCTGGCCAGAGCTGCAAAGGCAGCGATGAAGGCGGCTAAGACCTTACCCGATGCAGGAGTGAAGGCCCGCGAGCTAGAAGGCCGGGCGGATGTGCTGAAGGCCGAATCTGAGGCCCTGAAGGGAGCGGCCAGGCTGGAAGACTTGCATCTCTGGCAAATGGAGAAGGTCAAGACCACAAAGAGAGGCAGCCGGACCTATCACTACTGGATGGCAAACTGGAGAGAAAGCGGGAAGGTTCGGAATGTCCATCTTGGAAGCTGTGAGAGGATGAGTCAAGCCGAGGCCCTGCAGAAGGCCAAGCGGATGAAGGCAGAGGCCCTGGGAATGGCAGACCTCTGTGAATAGCGAGGCCATCCAGCTATCTATTTTCCGCAAGCTGCCAGCGTCCGATGTTGTCCTTCACGCCTCCGACCTGATGCACCCTTAACCGCACCATTTCAGGAGTCAAATTCAATTCTTGGGCAATCTCTCTGGTTGTGCTCGGCTTTGCCAGGAGAATGCTGCAGATAAGTGAGCGCTCCTTTTCAATCGCAGCTCGTCTTTTTTCAGTCGCGGCACGCCTTCTTTTGTGGTCGTCTGCTGCACGCATCTCTTTGAGGACGGCCATGAGGGATCCACTTTTCATAGCCTCGATATTAAGTGGCACGCAATATAAATGAGGTGGGAGTTTTGCTAGAAGTCGCACCGGTTGCGCTGCAAAGCCGAGGAGCAAAAGTGATTTACCTTCACACGAACATATGCTATTCATCTCGGTGACCCTGAGATAACAAGGCAAGGCATAGCACGGCATGGGATAAGGGCAGGCAGCTTCGAGCTGCCCAAAACTTATCAAATTAATATAAGGTGGATATGCCTTGACAAAAAAAGTGATGAAGCTAATCGATCCCTACACCGGATTGATGGAATGTAAGGTTTGTGGCCAAAGGCATCTCTCGAGCATCAAGCCAGGAGGTGGGTATTATCGTGGCTCCTGGCAATGCACTAACGGCTGCCGGCTGGAAGAGATAGAACCCGTACTCGACGAAGAGTTCTTCGAACGAAGTAGGGAGTACTTCAAGAAAGCCTTTGAGATGATTAAGCGTGGCAATCGAATCTAGGTAATGGGTAAGACTTTTTTTTTGTTTTTATGAATCGGCTTTATGTATTCTACACTCGCGATTCTCTCCGTTCTAGCCAGTACAAAATGAGGCGGTGGGAGGGGGGCGATTGCCATCAGGTGGCCTGAATATGCCGCTATTATTATTCACGAATCTTTTAAAATCGATTTAAGGGCATGAATTCCGGCCATGATATACTCTTTTATACACTCGGCCTTGGGGCCGCCAAATTCTAGGCGGTGGCTTACCCTGGCCGTAAGATTTGCCGTCCCTCGCGTCTTCGTCGGGCTGATTATAGTTCTATTACATTATTTTCGTTTCCTTGTAAAATGTAATAGAACTATTTGCGTGCCGAACCAGCCAACAATAGTTACTTTAAGCTTCACTTCATAAATTTAAAAATTATTTCATCAAACATGTCCCCTCATGTTCAAATCACATATTCTTTCTACTGTTCTCTCAAGATCGCATAGCCCCTAACCACTATCAAGCGCCATCGTCCCGGAGATTTATTTTTATAAACATGCTTTCGGGGCCGTGAAGTCTGGGTGTGCGCTCCGAGAGAGGGCTATTCACGTAGTGTATGGAATGGGTGAGTTGGCAAAAGAGGGTTGGAGGGGATCACGGCGTATTGGGATAATTTTATGAAGTTCGGAGGGGAGTGAGTTCTTATAACTGAGTAAATATAAAATGTTTAAGGGCGGTTGCGGCTTTAATTGCTAATATAAAAATATTTGTGCGTCATATGATCTACAAACATTGATTAACATTGTTAACAGTATAAATATGGGTTTGGCGGCGGAGTTGCTGCAGGCCAGGTTAGGGTATGCCTTTGTATTGTAGCTGGCCTGGAATGTCCAGGGAGGTGGAAGCTAAGGATGTGAGAGGTGAGGAATAAAACGAGGAGCAAGTGTTTTATTGTGGGAGCTGCTCCTGCATTGATTTAAATTTTTGTAGCAATGCTTTACCTTCTTCGGTTCGCAAAGCTTCCTTAAGTATTTCAATGTCACTCTGATATTCGATATGCTTAAACCCGAGACCACCCAGAGTGCCCTGCAATTTTTGAAAATGGTACTGTTCCGGTGTCAATCGAGGAATGAAACGATCTTTTTCGGGAAGTATTACCGGTTCGTACCCATCTTTTTTTGCTTTTATTATAAGATCTTTAAGATATATTCTATCTAAATAGTTACAAATAGCGTGTTGGCGTGAGCTAACAAACTTCTCCAGACGCGATATATGTTTTTGTAAGGTTGAATGTCGGTTCGTATCAAGGTCGGTTGCTTCCCGATCAACCGAGAACCAACGCGGTGAACCGTCTTCTTTCGGATCAGCTAATAGGCTTTTAGCAGCAATTAACTTCCCCTCTGCATTCCTTTGAATAGGAATGAAATCAAGAGTGACTAGCGATAATTCTACCATCTCCAATAGTGCAAAAACGTCTTCATCTTTGACTTCATCTTTGAATAATTCAAAGATTTGCCTTTCAGGAAGCGTATTTAGGGCAAGATGAATGTCTTGAATCGAGCCAAGCCACCTTTTTATAGCCTTCCTTACATAAAAATCGTTTAGTCGCCTGTCTTTTAGGAGTTCTTCATCCGACTCATATTTAGGGCGATTAAAGAGCCGATCTCTTTGCTTCGGTGTTATTACGCTTGTCATGTGTAGTGCTTATATTAAATTTATATTTAACTATTTCGGGTGTATTACAATTGCATTTAGCACACACGCAAGGCTTAAATATTACGGCAATCATTAGATTATTGCAATATGATTTACATTGAAATCCAAAAATGTTAGAAAATAATGCAATTAATGGGGGGCACGACGTGCGAAAGCCACGACTGAAAGATACTTTGAGTTTCCGTGTATCGGAAAAAACCCGAGCAGCTATTGAATCGCTCGCCAGCAACGACGAACAGACGATCGGAGAGACGGCCCGCGAACTCCTGGCATTAGGAATCAAAGCGCGAGCTGGAGCCGACATATGAATATGGTGAATGGCCCGGTGTTTCCAGCACCGAGCGACACAAAACAAAAACTCCAGCCCATACAGGAGTGTTATGTTTTACGATGGCGTAATCACATTTAAGCCTTTGCATAAAAATAATCACTGTGCAAAGGGCTCGTTCTGGCCGTGTGGTTGCCCGGCTTGCCGGGCCAAGGATCGAAATCGCTGGGAGCGGAGGCGACAGAAGGAGCTGATCGATTGATCTCAAGCCCCGTATCAAGCGGCCGTGGAGCCGCCAATGCCAGCGAAAGCTATCTAAAATCAATTGCCTTCCCGACATGGCTCAGCCTATTCGGGCCTCGGCCAAATTTCCATATCAGCACTTGCCGCCAAGACACTGTCTGGCTCGACTGGGATCGGCACGGTCTAGCAAAGTTCTCGATTGATCGAGATGGCATGATAGCGAGCCTGCCCGCAAAGGTGGCAGTTCCCGAAAGAAAGCCCTGTTGGACTTCATCGCGACAATGGGAGAAGCAACACGATGGCCGGACGAGATATACTTCCCTCGAAGGCTGAGTTAAAAGCGCTTCTCCAGGACGATTTGAAAAACAACCCGGCCCTGAAAGAGGCTGCAGCTTACGCAGCAACAAAGAAGGATGCAGATACCATCATGGAGCGCGGCAACGTGCTCAAGTTCCTCACAAACCAAGCCCAAAAGAACCACATCGGTGACGAGGATGTCCTTAAACATCTCTTGGCTTCGATTGCCTGCACTAATTCTCTTACCTCTGCAGGTATCCAGCCGGAATTGAACGGGGAAAAGGGGCACGGCAAGACCGATGCTGTAAGGGCTGTATTTCATCTTGTTCCTGCAAAATGGAAACTGGCCGCCTCAGTCAGTGCTAAATCGCTTTATTATCATAAAGGCCTCTTGCCAGGCTCTATTGTATTCTCAGACGATGTTCAGTGGTCTGACGATCTCATCAGCACAGTAAAGCGATCTATGGGCAATTTTCAAGAACCTCAAACTCATTTTACCCTAGATGCTAACCGGAATCCTCTTCCACATATCATGCCTCCACGGCTGGTATGGTGGTTGTCATCTGTTGAATCTGTGTCAGACGATCAACTGAAAGATCGCCAATATTCCTTAGATATCGACGACGGCAAAGACCACAGTGCGAAGGTGAGTGATTACCTTCGGAAATCCCGATCTCAAAAGAGAGTTCGGTTTTCAGTTGACAGGGGGATAGAAATTGCCCGTGAGATCGTATCTCGGATCAAAGAGCATGAGCCTTTCCGGGTTGTCATCGATTGTGCTGAGTTCGCAGATTGGAAAGTCAAAGAGGATCACCGCACTCAAAATAAGTTCTGGGATTTGGTCGAGGCTTTTGCCATCATGCGATTCAAGCAGAGGTACATAGATGATGATGGATGGCTACACGCCTCAGTTGAGGATTTCAATGAGGCCAAGACCATCTTCATGAGGCGGAAGGCAAACCATAGGACAGGATTAACAAACGCCCAAACGAAGATTGTCCGATCGGTCATCGCTCTTCAAAATGAAGCGGATGGAGCCACACAGGCCAGGATAGCCGAAGATCTCGGGGTTAGTCAGCAGGCAGTTTCAAAAGGATTGAAGGCTATTGTAGCCAACACTCGATTCCTGGTCCATTCTCCAGGAGTACACGGAGAGGATTTTTACAAATCCACTGTGATTGGGCTCGAGGTTGTCTACGGAGAGGGCGATATAGTCACTCTTCCAGATGATTACAACGATCCACAACCGCCTTACAACCATCTTACAACCAATCATACAACCATTAAAAACGACAACACTAACTGCAATCAATCATCTATACAACCAAATAAGAAAGAATGCAGTAAGAGTTGTGGCTGTGAGGGCCAAGTTGTCTCTTCACCTTATCATTCCCTGGAAAATGGTTGTAAGGTTGTAAAGTCATCTTCTGATACCGATTCACCTAGTTGTAAAGAGGTTGTAAGCAAGGTTGTAGACAAAGTTGAGTCTACAATCCTGAGGTTCTTGCAGGCTGTCCCTACATTCGTGGGAGTAGATCTGCGTAAGTACGGACCCTTCGGACGAGAAGATGTAGGGACGGTTCCAAGTCTCAATGCAAAGGGCCTTGTTGCAAAAGGCGTTGCCGTGGCGGTCACGCCAGGGGTCCGGCCACTTAAATGATCGTATTTTAGACAATTTAGCGTATTCGAATATTGAATAATTTATCATCAATAGAATTAGGAGGAGAACGAAACGAAATGACAGACTCTAAAAATTGGATGACAGAAATGAACGATCTGATAGACGGCGACTTCGTGAAGTTCAATGATGGGGATGAGAAAGTTCTCAAAGTGGTCTCTAACCCCGTGGTTGGCCCAATCGAGTTCACCCAGAAGGACGGCAGCAAAAAGATAAACAACGGCCTGAAGATTGAGGTCTTGGTAGGAGATAACCCGGCAATTAAGCATTGGACTGTAACTTCTAAAGGCCTAATGACTCAGATCAAGGCACTTTGCAGAAAAGAAGGACTTGGTGAAAATCTTGCAGGTTCTACGTTGATGGTTGTCGCTAGCGGAACCGGCCTACAGAGAACTTACTTCTTGAAGCTACTGAAGAAGCCTGCAGCAGATAACGGCGTGGCCTGGCTGGAAGGACAGAAAGCAGGGGCTCAATAGGCCCCTCCGAATAATCATTTTTGAATATTCGGTTAATTATATGGTGACATTCAATGAAAAAAGGCAAGTCCAAGACCGGGCGAGCCCCACAGGACATCATGCGATCAACAGCCCGAAACGCCAGGCGCAAGGCCAAGCAACAGACGAAGAATTACAACAGGCAGCAATACGACGGCTCCAGAGGGCCAACAGACGATGCCTAGACCGTGCGGCCCGTGCGGAGACAAGCGGCGAAACGAACTTGACCGCCGTCTGCTGGAAATGGAGATCAGCGGCGAAACGTATCGCGGAATATCGCAGGATTTCGGTTATTCCGAAGATGCTTTACGCAGACATAAATTGAGGCATCTCATCATCGATCTCTCCGAAATCAAGCAGGCAAAGGAAGAGGCCCGCGTTGAAGCTCATGAAAAGGTCAAAGCCGAAGAGTTGGAGCAGACAAAGGCAGATGTCAAGGAATGCATGGCCACACGATTGGAGAACGCAGCTAATTTCTTCGATCAGCTCAAGGAAATACGAGCAAAGGCTGCCTCTTTGTTAGATCAGGCCGAGGGAGCTCGGGATCTCAGAGCGGCAGGGACTTTCTTGAAAGAGCTACGTGAGACCATCCGGCTTTGGGCTGAGTTGGAAGGCCAGCTTCCACAGACCCAAATTACAATTGTTAATAATCCCGAATGGGTAGAGCTGCGGGCTGTGATCCTCACGGCTTTAGACGATTTCCCCGAAGCAAAAAAGAGGGTAATTGATGCCATCCGCAAGTGACGACCTGACATATTCACTGGATCCAGTGCTTTGGGCGAAGGAGGTCCTCGGCTACCGTCCGGACCCCTGGCAGGAAAAGCTCCTGAGAAGCCGATCAAAGAAGATCATTCTCAACTGCTCAAGACAAAGCGGCAAATCCACAACATGCGCCGCTCTCGGCCTGCATGAATCGATCTATCGCCATCCCTCATTTGGGCTGGTGATCGCACCGACCCAAGATCAGTCCTCCGAGCTGATGTTAAAGTTCGATGAGTTCCGAGGAGCTGTTGAATTGCCATCAGCCTACATGAGCACCGACACCAAGCTTGCTGTCCGGTTCTCCAACGGCAATCGTTTTGTGGCCAGGCCGGGCTCGGAGAAGAGCGCTCGCTCCTTCTCGGCAGTGACTTTGCTTCTTGAAGACGAGGCCAGCAGAGTATTAGACGATTTGTATAATACTATCCGGCCCATGTTGGCCGTAAGCAATGGCCGACATATCTTGATGTCAACTCCTTTCGGCAAGCGAGGTCACTTCTTTAAGATTTGGAATGAGCAACGTGATCTATTTGAATGGTATGAAATTCCTGCCGAAATGTGCCCACGCATAACGAAAGATTTCTTGGAAGAAGAGAAGAGAACGAACCCCTGGTTTGAGCAGGAGTATCACTGCAAATTCTTGGAAACCATAGACGGTGTTTTTACCTTTGATCAGGTGTCTGGAGCGATGTCAAACGAAGTTGAACCTTTATTTGGAGTTGAATAACATTGCCTAAATTTTATATAGGCCTGGATTTGGGGCAGGCCAACGATTACACAGCCCTGGCCGTTCTGGAACGATTGGGGCCAGAAGGCGACAGGAAAGAGGCCATCTACCACGTCCGGCACTTGGAACGCGTTCGAGGTATCCCATATCCTGAGATTGTTGCTAAAGTGGCGGCTATGCTTGAATCTCCGGCCCTGAAAGGCAACACCTCCACTGTGATCGACATGACCGGCTGTGGCAGGCCTGTTTTTGATATGTTCAAAGAGGCCGGACTCAGCCCGATTGGTGTACAGATTCATGGCGGCGACCGATCCACGCAGGAAAACGACAACTGGCGCGTCCCAAAAAGAGATCTTGTTGCGGTGCTGCAGGTGCTCCTCCAAGCAAAGCGATTGAAAATCGCTTCAAGACTCGAGCTCGGAGCCATTTTGCAAGCTGAAATGCTAAATTTCAGGGTTAAAATTGACCCGGCGACGGCACATGATAGCTATTCTGCGTGGCGAGAAGCCGATCATGATGATTTGGTTTTATCGGTGGCTCTTGCCGCTTGGCATGGCGAACACCGGGAACCCGAGACAACAACCATCTCTATCGGCCCCGGCATAGGACCGAGGCCCTACGTCTCGCCGGTGATGGGGTACTGATGAAAAATAGGTGTTCTCCATGTCTGCCGATGATATGACTCTTCAGGCATACTCAAGCTTCGATGGCACCGGTATGATTTCTCTCATGGATGGCAAAGACTTCCAGAATGGCCTTTTCGACATGCCGACCTTAGACGAGCTGGTATTGCACGGCGAGGTTTTTCAACTATGGGGATTGAAACCCGGAAGGATACGAGTTTGAGCGGTCTGGAGACCGAAGACCACACCGCCCACATATTATTTTAAGCATAGATGCGATCTAATGCGGTCGCACTTTAGACAGTTTAACGTCTCTGCAACTCGATTTTATATTATCTATGTAGAATATATATTCAAAGAGGTATTCATAATGCAAAAGTTCTTGAAACGTTGGGCGTCTGGCCCAAAAACAAGCTCTGGGGGGGCTTAGCACGTCCTTTGCCGATGATATGTCCCTCAGGGGATCCTCGGAACTCGACAGCACGGGCATGGTTTCCGGCATTGACGAAATAGTCAACCATCTCGATAAGCTGGAAAAGGCTGGTGAGAGTGCCGGGTCCGCTCTCTCTTCGGGGCTATCGAATGGCACCAGCAAAAGCTCGGAGATCCTGGGAGGCTTGAAAGGCCAGCTCGCCTCAGAGGCAAGCAATTTCCAGTCTGCAGGCACGAAAATTGGTCAGAGCCTTGTGGGTGGGATGACATCCCAATTTGGTGCGGCTGGACAAGCCGCAGGACAACTCGCCACGGCACTGGGGCCTGTTGGAGTGGCTGCGATGGCTGCAGGGGCCGGTGTTATGGCAGTCGGCAGTGCGGTGTCGTCATCGGTAAACACGGCAGCAAACTTCCAGCAGTCCATGGCTAACGTGACGGCCATCATGGGCGGATCTGAAGCCGAGATGCAAGCCATGTCGGCTGCTGCCAGAGATGCGGGATCTACCACGCAGTACAGCGCCACCCAGGCAGCCGAGGCCCTTTCATACATGGCCGGAGCTGGATGGAACTCGACACAAGCGACCGCAGGCCTAAAGGATACTCTCACAATGGCCGCTGCGGGTGGAATGGATCTAGCTGCTGCCGGAGACCTGATGACCGGCACAATCTCACAATTCAGTCTGCAAGCCACTGATGCGGACCGGGTGTCAAATGTCCTCGCTGCTGGTGCCTCCGCTACCAATACCAGCATCCGCCAGTTAGGCGCGGGGATGAACGAGGTAGGCTCAACCGCGAATGCATTCGGCATGAATCTGGAAGAAACGACTGCTGCTCTCGGTGCTCTCTCCAATGCCAATATCAAGGGAGCTGAGGGAGGAACTGCTCTCAGGGGTATCTTGGCCGGCCTGGCTATGCAATCCGGACCCGCTGCGGCTGCCCTTAGCGAGTTGGGCCTCTCTGCTGCAGATGTGAGCCCCGAGACAAACGAGCTTTCAGACACAATGGAACTCCTGCAGGATCGAGGCATGACGGCAACTCAAGCCATTGCCATATTCGGGCGCGAAAATGTATCCGCTGCGACCTATCTGGCAGCGCATAGCTCGGAGCTGGACGGCCTGCAGACCTCCATCACAGGCACCAGCAAGGCTTCTGAAATGGCCGCTATCCAGACGAATACCTACCAAGGGGCTATGGGTGAGCTATCTTCGGCAGTGGAGGAGGCACAAATCTCGCTAGGCGACGCGCTCTTGCCATCTTTAACTTCCGGGGTGCAACTATTCACGGAGTTTGTCCAGGTTGGGACTGCTGCCGGCGAGGCTCTTTACGACTTCGCAGGCGATGTCAGCACGGCTCTCGATCCCGTAAAAGAAGCCTTCTCCTACACGCCTATGGGCTTTGTAGCTGGCGCAGTATCTGATACTGCGTCTAGCGTCTGGGGTGATCTGAAGGAATGGGCTGGGATCGGAGATGAGGCCGGATCGGCTGTGGCAGAAGGCGTGGCCGGAAATGAGGATCTAGCCACTGCGCCAGCCGATGCTATGATCAGCAACGCCGCGAAAACCGCAACAGAAGAGGCTGCTGACACTTTCGGCGACGACTACTTGAAGGCCATCAAAGACTCAAAGGTATCTAAGGAGCTGGCCACATACATAGCATCAGGCTTCTCGGACGGTGAAGCCCTGGCTGCCTACAACAACCAGAACTCTGCGGCTAATGATGAGTACGTGCGGAGCTTCGAATATCTGGGAAAGCAGATCACTCTCTCCCTACAGAAAGGCGGATCTGGCTGGTTTGATGCCTGGAAGGTGGGAGACACCCAGATGGGCTCCACTCAGCAGGGTGGAGAATTCTATGATCCTGTCGCTGCTTTTGAAATGCTTTTCGGCGTGCCTGCCCCAGAACAGTGCACCGCGGAATACTATGATCTGATTGGGGACTCTATCACAGCCCGAAAGATCGAGCTGAAGGAAGAGATGGCAAACGGCACTGAGTTCGACTATACCGGGATCTCTGCAATTTTTGGCGATCAATTCGTGTCTCGGCTGGAGAACGAAGGCGGCAGGATCGCAGCCACAGCGAGCGACGAAGTGCAGAACACATATCAGTCCCTCCTCGATGCATTAAAAGAGCCGACATGGGATAATCTGGATGAAGTTCTCAGCCAGATGGACTCACTCGTAGCTGATCACGAACTGGACCCCTCCGAAGGCGCATTATTGGCCGACAGATACAGAGAGACCTTAGTTGCCGGTATCACTGATATCGGCGAGTTCGCTAAGGATAAGGCAGCTTCGGCGGGCGACACGATCTCTAACGCATTCGAGGATCATTTCCTGAGCATCGATGAGAAAAGGGCAATTTCGGCATTGGACCCAATGCTTGATGCCATCAAGGCCGAGAGCCCCAAAGCATTCGGTGGGTCAGGCCTGGCAGGGATCGCTAAGTTCATCGAGATGGTTGAGTCCGGCGCTTCCAGCTCTGATTTAGAGGCATATTTCAGTTCATTGGGCACGAAAGCAGGAAACAGCTTCGCCGAGGCTTTGGGAATAGCTTTCGAAGAACCTGATTTTAATTGGTACCGCATATTCGATGAACAGTTGGCATCCACATTGGGTGATAGTAATCTGGTCTCGTTCCGCGAGAACATGGTACAGCCCGAAGTCATAGAACAGGCATCAAGAGCCTTAGAACTTTGGAATAAGGGTGTGCCGGAATTCCAGGATTACGCCGAAAAAATAATCAATTCATTCGAAGAGGTTGCCGAGGCTAACGAGTGGGTGTTCACAGATGAACAGCGGCGGGCCCTCACAGAATACAAGAATGAGCAGATTGGGGAGATCACCCTCCTGGAGATCATGGCCAATAAGACTGAAAAGTTGGCCAAAGAGACGAAGAAGTTCGCAGATGAGGAGGAGGACGCCTGCACCGAGTGCGGTAAGTTGCTATCCGCCTTTGGGGCCTGGCAGGAGTACACAGCAGCCCCATACATATTCCGAACCTCGTATATTGGGCCATCTTATGGTTCTGAAGGGGAGGCCTACACTGCCGGCAAATGGGCTGACGATATTCTGAGAGATGTAAACAATGGGCTGACTGCAATAGGTAGCCCAGAATATGACGTTGCCGTTCGTGTCAAGACCACACTGGCTGATGAAAGCAAAAATGCCTATGGAGATCCGCAAACCGCCAGGGGCCTTCTGAAGGACCTTTTGGGAGTAGATCCAGAGGGTGGCGAGAAGTACAACGTAGATTTCACGGTCAATGTGCAGACGAACACGGCCAAAATCAATCTTGAGGAGATTATAAGCCAGCTCGATGATATCAACCTCAAGGCCAACGAAGTCCCTCCGGTCGAGAGGACCATCACCTTCAAAGAAGCTTCGTCGGGCTCCACATTAGGGCTTGATGGATGGATCAACTCAAAGGAGGATGAAGCTGCTCAGAACCCCGTTACCGCTACACTGGCATTGGATACCGTGGCAGCCATGTCAGAGTTCGAAGCTTTCAGAGCAACTATTGAAGATGCAACGATCACCACGACCCTGAAGACTGAAGTCATCCAACCGATAACGGAAGAGTCCACTAAATACAAAACGATATCGTTTAAGACCGCCACGCCCGGATTAGGAACTCAAACAGGAGTGGGGGCTCAGGATTCATCATCCGGGATCCTTCAGAGCATCTTTCTTGGCCAGACTCAGAATACGAACCGCTTAGTTGCGGCACTAAATTCGAATGGGGCGAGCGACAGAACCCTGATAAGGACCAATACGAGCACAATATCGACTGCCGTCGCCAATGCATCCTCGACAATCACGAGTGCCGTAAATAACGGGGCGACTGCGATAGTTCAGGCCATCCAGGACATGAGCAATGGGTGCGGATCTGGCATCAATGTTGGCAGCATCGGGGGATCATCATCTTCTGAAAGCTATTTCAGTACGACTGTGGCCGGGTCGAGCAGCTTTTCCGGGTACAGCTCACTAAGCTATGCGGGGTTTTCCGAGGGTGGGTATGCTGATCGGCCAACTTTCGCTATGGTTGGCGACTCCCCTGGCGGGGAGTACATGGTGCCTGCCGAGAAGCTGGATAACTTCTTGATGGGCATGTCTCAGAGCAATGCCAGCGTCGGCCTGTCGCTTGATTCATCCACTCTTCAGGAACAGCTACAGCAAGCAGTCAGGTCTATCTCGGTCCCGGCCATCCCCGTGCCGGTGAAGCTGAGCTTCGACTCCGAGGCCATCAAGTCCCAACTCACCAGCATCCTGTATGACATATTTGCGGAGATGCGGTAACGACTCTTTCCGGCCATTCCGGCCTGCAGGGGGTAGATAAGGGCGGCAAAATTGCGTTTTGGACTGGCGCGCGTTCCTGCGCGCCTACTTTTTACACATATCGTTTATCCTATGCTCGATTCGTTTGCTATGGTGGTGGTTGTCAATTGCATTGCTAAATCATTGTCAACTCGGTGGGAAGTGGATCAAAATGTTTTTCGTTAGATCTGCAATCTTAAACAAAGATAAGGAAGGATTTGATGAGGATATTGATCCTAAACTCCGGCCCTTTTAATAACCAGGTTTGCCTCCACAGGAACTCCAATATTCATCTTCTCAAGAATCGTTCTCTGTTTTTTTGAGATCTCAGTTAGCTTCCATTTGCCACCGACTTTAACCGCCCTGAGCTTTGCCAATTCCATGAGAATCTCTTCGATGGATTTTTTATCTAGCAGCTCCGCGTCTCTTGCCCTTCTGAGTAATATCGCTCTCAGGATCAAAGATATGAAGAAGATAAACAACAATCCCTGAAGTGTTTCAATTTTCTGTACTCTCAGAGGCATAGCCTCAAGCTCATTCTTCAGGTCATCAAACTTCTTCTCAACTTCATCTCTTTCCCGATAGAGAGATAGCACCTCATCCCATCTCCGTTTGATGGATGAAAGAAGAATTGTTTTGCCAAATCGGTTTGCAGCCTGTGATATAGCATTGATCCTTCTGCGAAGGTGAATCGTTTTTCCATCCACGATGCACTCCAAGTATCTTTCAAAACCTCCTGCGGTTCGCTTGAATTCCCCGATCGGATTTTTAAACTCCTTTCCATTAAGAGCGGATTCGATATCTATCAGTCTGTTGTAGAACGAATTCGTCTCTAAACCTTCCCGTTTCTTATTGAATAGGACGTATCCATAGGCATTGACTTCACTAATCTGGACCTCGCTTTCTAAGACGTAGAATATGTCTCCGCCGAACCTTTTTGCATTGGCCGGATTTTCTATATCCTTGTTCGTATCGCTGATTAAACCCTTGCCGATATTGACGCTAAACGGAAGCGGAAGAATGAAATCGATATTTTCGGCCGTCATTTCTTTAATATTGCTCTCGCTGTAGAATCCTCGATCCAGAATGAAGAGACTCTTTGCAATGCCAAATGCTTTGATCTCAGCCACAAGGTTCTTCAGAGTCACAACATCGCTGATGCTTCCTGGAAACAACTTGAAGTAAAGTGGTAAGTGATTGTTAAGTGAAAGCACCAATCCCAGGTTGACTTGAGGCAAATCCAAGCCATCGCGATTGTATCCCCATTCCAGCCAATCGATATTTCGCGAGGCTGAGGAGAGTGATGTGATATCGAATATTAGCGTCTCATCTTCGCCAGCTATCAATGAGTTATAGAATGCAGTCATAGCGGATTCTTTAGTGGATAATCGCTCCAGGAAACTTGAGAGCCACTGAGAGCTGAATGTCTCTTTTAGAGAGTACATCTCCGGCAGAAAAGAGTCCTCGATAATATGGTGAAGGTTCTTGAGAGAGGTTTGATGAAGCAACCGACTCATCGCAACAGCAAGAACCAAATCCCCATCCTTGCCAAACGCTTCTGAGAGCTTCTTTCTGAGCAGGATTTCATTGCCCACAGAATCAAGAAGATAAGCAGGGCCTAATGATTTCGTAGTCTTGACATCACGTTCTGCGACCTTTGGAATGAGCTTTCCTGAAGTCTCATCCCATACGCCAAGATAATTGCGTTTTTGCCTGGATTGCTTCTTCTCAGGGTCCCAAAAATTTTCGGCTTCGTAAACGTATGTGTGCCCGCGAATCTTCTGTTTGACAATATACGTCATAGCTAAGAGTAATAACCATAATAGTATATAAATCCTTCGGTATGTTCGCGGGCAGAAGAGTTCAGTACAAAAAATGGTTACTGCAAAGGCCGGAGTTTAGGATTGATTCCGTTATTTGTTGTATTTTCTTCCATTCAAGCGATAGCATATGCTGTTCCTTATAGCGCAACAATTGGTCCATACATAGTGTCTTTTGATATGGGGTTCAGTGATTATTACATCACTGGGGAGCCCTGGGAAATGTCGGAGACATTAAGTGGGACCGAAAAATACGAATTCGGTTCCATCAATGTATATAAAAATCGCAATCATGAAGGCGGTATTGCTATTATTACCATTAAGCATAACGATGAAGACCAGAGTTATTTAAGTCCGTCAGAGTCAGCGGAAATTTTAAAAGATTCCTATGATACCGCCACTACCAGAACGATAGACAGTGCTCTAGGATTTATCGCCTCTCAAGAATTAAATAACAAGATTACAATATATATGTCACATTATCAGCCAACTTTTGATCCCAAGCGCCTAAATGTATCTATACTCTCAAATTATCCATGGGACAGCGGCACTCTGCAGCTTCTCAAGACCATCCACATCGAAAAGCCCAACGCTGCATCCTAGAAGGGATCGCCAGGCAGGCGGCAGAAGTCGCAGAATACTTGATGGGTACTTGACGGCCATTTGATGGGGTGACCATTGCAAGAAAATGGCCGGAGGACACGTATGTCCTCAAGCACATCCTTGTAACCCTGCCTGAGACTCAGAGGCTATTGCAGGAGTGTAGTGTCACATTGCTAGGTATGAAATGCCATGATGTTGCACTACGAAATCATCTCGCTCGGCAGATCCATTGCGAAAAAAAATTTAACGGGCGGGATCGCTGCTATTGTGGTTGCACCCCGCGCGTCATCCTAACAAACCAATGGTCAAAATATCTTGCCACGGCGATTCTTTTGCCGACCAGGCCGGCGAGCTTCGGCTTGATACTGTCGGACGCGAGGACTCGCCGGTCATCGAGCGTGACGCTTATGAGTCCAGACCCAACGGCCTTGACCCCTCCGAGGACACCCAACTCTTCCGAGAAGTCCCTTACCATTTTTAGAGGTGTGTTGCTGACGTTGACGTTATGCTTTTTGGATACCATTTAAATTACCTCCTGCGCGACAATTGCATGAAGTGGAGCGGCCATTTCAAGATGCGTGCATGTGGGTTGAATAACATCGTCGAGCGCATCACTGATAAACTTACTTGAGTTTCTCATCAATCCCCAGAAGGTCATAAAATCCGGCCCTCCGTTGTTTTTTATAAGGGAAAAAGCCGACAGCCTATCTATGCAGTAATCTATCTTCTCCTCGCCGGTATTTTTATTCAGTTTGGTGTACTCTCGGACCCAGGCGTTAAAACTGATTCGATCCCCCTTCCGAGGGTTGAACCTCGCGATGCTCTTCCCCACATAAGCCCAAATGTGATCTACCGGCACGGCAAATGATCCTGCATATAGAAGCACGTCTCGTAGGCAAATGGTCGGCTCGTCTCCTCGATAGGGAACCTTTCGCAGGCCGAAAGCGTCCACCGTAGCTGAAAATGGGTACTTGCAGCCTAGGAAAGGCTGGAGCTGAGACCTCATACCTCGGCCTCCAGGCGCCTGGACCTGCGACGAAGGCGCCTCGTCAGATTAGCATCGCTCCTCGCGCGGCTGGCCTCTCTCTGGATTATCCGGCGAATCTGGCGAAGTGTCCCGGCCTCAGCTTTCCGGGCCTCCTCGGTGGTCTTCATGCGGTAAAGCGCGTTGTTGATGGTCTGAGACATGCCCTGGCCGGTCGCCTTGGAGAGCTCTCTCAAATAGTCTCGCAAATCCGGGTCGATCCGGATGTGTGCATCTTCCCGGCCCATCTATGCCACCACCTTGAGATCATCCTCAACCGGCCCGTTGCGGCCGCCTGGCCATGTCGCGACAGGCTTTAAAGAGGCGTTAGCAGAGACCGGCTTTGTGGCCTCTGCTTGCGGGAAGTGCTTCCTCTGATGCTTGCATGGGCCGCTGCGATAGGTCGCACTCGGACAGGAGCACGCACGCGCCGTGCAAGTGTAGTATGCATCCTTCTTATTCGACAGAACCAGCACCATGCGGCCATTATCTAGGGTCACATCGGTTGGCATTGGATCGCTTGCTCTTCCTACGAAAGCTAACAGGGTCATAACAGCGTCGCAGCTTTGCGTTACCGGGCCGGATCGGACCTTATCTAAGAGATTTCCAGACAATTCACTCACCTTGGTTAGTAACTAAGTTACCAAGGATAAATAACTTTTGGTTACATGGTTAGCAAACCGTTAAATATAGCGAATGCAATATACACGAAGCATGATTGAGGCAGTAGATGAAAAGGGAGAAAAACGCGAAGTCATCCGAACATTATATAAAAAAGTAGACAAGCTTGGACGTGTAAGCTTGGGCATGGATCTAGCCGGCAACGAAGTCCTAATCATCGTTGCGCGGCCCAAAATGCCGCAAGACAAATTGGATTATCTAAAAGCTTGACCGCCAACACCTTTATACTGCCTTAATGATAACCGTCTGATAAAATAAAGAAAATGTAAGTTCCGGCCTGGGTGCTACCAACACCCGGCCAGGATTCCCGAGAAGGGGATGTTTGCGTATGTCTAAACTAGCCACAGCAAGCATAAATAGCTTTGCGTCCACGGAGACGCGAACCGATTTTGTACCGCCTTCAGAAGAAGCCGCATTTATCCTGAGTGCATCTCAGCTCTCGGCCCTCATCTCTCAGGCAGTCGAAAAGGCCATCCAGCCGCTTGTGGATCGCATTGAGGCCCTAGAGGCCACAGTAGCCCAACAGAATGAAAAGATCACGGCCTCCGAGAAATGGCAAAACACGTTAGCCGACAACCAGGGTATCCAGCTCCAGCTCATCAACACCCTTCGCAGAGATGCCCCCACAAAGGCACCAGCTTCACACGAGACAAAGCCCACAAAGAAGACATCGGACCACATCGATGAGATCGCCCTCATCCTCGCGAATCGCGAAAAGGGATTGGTGCAATCCGCCGCGCCTAAGCATTATCTGACAAAATTGAGAAAAGAAGGCATGAAGTTCTCAGACCTCGCGGCCATCATGAACTTGACCGTGGACAGAATAAGGCAGCTCTCCAGGATAGCCGCAACTGACCAGCGATTTAACGTCACTTGGCATCCCCGGAAAAAGAACGCCAAGATAATCAAGCTGCGGAGATGGGATGCACCGGGACTTTAGACTGTCTAACCCTAAATTTAGGGTTTAGGGCAAAAGAAAGAACAGTAGGCTTTACAATAATCTCATAAAATCTATAAAAGAACGAAGATCTAAGATGCTTAGATTCTTCTTGTCTGTTCTAGCTTGCGATAGAGATAGAATAAAGAGTAATGTATATAAATAAATATTTGTAGAATAAAATAATTCTCGTAAAATCCGAGTTTTTCTTGAGCTATATAAAGAGAGGTCGGAAAGCCTAAATCCTAAATTTAGGATTATCTTTTAAAAATATTTTATAGATAAACAAATATTAGCACAATATCGTATCTGTATATCGAATCTTGTTAAGAAACTTTTATATGTATCTAAGATACATACTTGAAGTCATTAATCATAGATCGGGGCGAAGGGAGGCCATCTCTCCTACCAGGCTTTGTCCTTCACCCTATTCGTTTCAATGTCTCCTCGGTTGTCTTTGTGGGATTGGTAGTGCAACATCATAGTGAATGTTGCACTTCTGGTGCATGGCATTCTCCCAGACAATACTGCTCGTCGTGGCATTGCCACTTGGCTTAAAGTTAGATATCGGCCTTTGGGGGGTAGTGTGATGTATAGTCGAGATACACATTGCTTCTATTGATTGTGATTTTTCGATAATTTAAATCTGTCTAAATTGAGGTTCGTTTTAAAGTTAAACTAAATTTTAAGTCAAATCTGCTTAGCTGCTTTAAATACTAACTTTAACTCTTAAAGCTGTACTTCGAGTTTTAAAGCTCTAATTTCGATTTTTAAAGTTAGAGCTTTAATCCTTCGGCTGCTATTTTTAAATCGTACTAAGAAACTTTTATATGCGTTTTACTGATATTTTTTTCTGCTAAGCAACTGTATGTCTTTCATGGCAGGGGTCTTCAGGCCACAGAAGGAGGCATTGAATCAAAAGACCATGTAGATGGAAGCCGCCAGGGAGATCCTGGCGAAAGTCTTTGGGGTAAGGCTGTCGGAGGTGGATGAGATGATCTGGATACGGCTTGAGGCAGAGGACGAGGCCCCTGAAGACGGGGGTTATGGCCTCAAGAGTTCTGGGTGGAAGGCTGATGTTGGATCCCGTACAGGCCGTTTGCGCCTTATCCACAACGCGCAAAACGGCCATGATTTCAGAAGCATAATAAAATATCTTTCAGAGAAAGATCGTGGCCTTATATGTTAAAATAGCAATAAATTATAAAATATGTGTTTCTAGAACCACGCTGGCTCGTTTAATGTTTACCAACGAGCTGATAAGTAGATTGTGATATTATGTGTTTTCCCATCTTCACCAATGCCTTGGATCTCCATTGGTTCATCGAAGAATGTTATGTCTTTGTCTATTGCAATATCCAGGATAGAGTAACCTCCGACTCCAACTTTTTGTAGGCCAAGGGTTGTAAGTTCCGTTCCTTTGGGGTAATTTAATATCTTTAAATATATGTAGTATCGATATGGTCTTAGATATGGATGAAAATCATCAACTTTAATTTCAACGTTAGCGTAACTAAGCAGGTTAGATTCGGTTTGTTCAGAGTGTTTTACGTAGATATCTACTGGGTTTGCAGTTATTGAAAAATCACTAATATCTTCCGGACCGTACATAATCGGTATTATTGTCCCGGCCAATTGTCCTATGACCACAATAATTGATCCTGCAACGGTAAGCACCAAGGCGTTTTCGTACCATTGACGTTGTTCCTTTGGTGGCATTTTATTCTCGTCTCCAGAACCGCCACCAGCTCCTTTTCTTGATTTCCTCATCCCTAGGTTTCAAGGATAGCTGGCTGCTGCCTGGGATGATCTGGCAGAGATTCATTTCCTCATCCCATCTCTTATCTTCTGCACCAGTTCTGGATAGTCTCTCTCCAACCCCTCCTCAATCCAGTGGCTTGCAACTTCGCTGATAGAAAACCGTGGGATGGTCCCTTTCAGATACCACATGGCTGCTGCGATTGTCGGGCTCCACACTCCAATCATCCGACGCTTACCGTTTGCAGCTTTGATGGCCTCATCCAGGAGCTTAAGGTCTAAAGCCTTAAGGCTTAAGGCTTCATCACTTAATGTTTGTTTGCTTAATGTTTTATCACTTAAGGCTTCTGACTTTTTTGTCTTAATGTCACCAAAGACCCGGTCCATTAAGTCCCCTGTCATGCGATCACCTCATCCGCAAGCTGTGAATATGCCCTTGCAGCCGGGGATTCGGGATCTATCAAATGAATGGGCTTGCCATAGCTCGGAGCCTCAGCTAGCTTGATGTTCCTGGGAATGACGACCTTGAAGACATCATCTCCTAGAAGCTCCCTAACCCGTGTGATTACCTCTTTGCCCATCTTTGTCCTGGCGTCATACATGGTCAGCAGGTATCTCAGCCTCAGGTCCTGGCCTAATCCCTCTGAGATCGCCTTTGCCAAGTCGAGGATCATAGAAAGCCCCTGGATCGCAAAGAATTCTGTTTGAATGGGCACCAACACTGTGTCACTGGCCACCATTGCGTTAATGGTCAGAAATCCGAGGTTTGGTGGAGTGTCGATGATGATAAAATCGTAAGTGTTCTGAGTCCTGAGCTTAGGTTTCAGTATCCTTTCCCTGGCAATGGACTTGCCTGCAATCTCCATCTCGGCTTTGCCTAGCCGCTTGTCTGCAGGGATAATGTCCAGGCCATTGACCTCTGTGGGTGTGGTGAGCTGTGCCAGGCTTAGATCGCCAAGCATGACCTCATACATGGTATTATCGAAATCGCTGATTGCCAGGTGGGTTGTAGCTGATCCTTGTGGGTCCAGGTCTATTAGCAAGACTCTTTTCCCTTTGGCCGCAAGGCAGGCCGAGAGATTGACCGCCGTGGTGGTCTTGCCACATCCTCCCTTCTGGTTTGCTATTGCTACTACTTCCATGCATTAAGGGTTAATCTTTAAGGCTTAAGAGAATAACTATTAAGGATTAAGACTTAAGCCTTAATGATTAAGGGCTATTATTGAACGCCGTTACTTAACTGATTGTCACTATCATAGGGCTCAGTTCGTGTTGGTTCATGCACTTACTCGTCTCAAATAGGAGTCGGCCATTTCTTGTGTAACGCTTCGATAGTCTCTTATGGATCTTGTTACATAAGAAGAACTTAAAAAGAAACATTTATATGTATCTTAGGTACGTATCTAAAGTCATTAACTCTAGATAGGGGCGAGGGGAAGGCCTATTTCTCCTGCTCGGCTTTCCCCTCGTCTCCTTTTACTTCAAGGGCTCATCAGTTGTCTATGTGGAATGGGCCTAACCAATACCTGGGTCCAATGATTATCCAGATTGCTAATCCCCACAGTGCCAGGGTTGTAACTGCAAGCTCGTTCATAGAAAATCACCATCATTAATAGTGATGAACTATTATGTATGCGTTTCGCTTTTCAACAGCGTATACTTCATTTCGGTCTGTAGCGTTAGTTGGATCTCGTTTTCGGTGCTACTAATTCGAATGAAAAAGCATATATACTCATACAAATATCAGGATATCGACAAAAGCTAACCTTGTGGAGTGTCAGCCGCGTTCACCTCGCTTGCCTGGCCGTGGGGATTCTCTCCTTCTTCTTCCTCCCACGGTCCTTTTCTAAAAGGCTCTTATCCAAGGTATAAGGGGACTGTCGCATCTCTATTCAGTTATTTGTATCTTATTCGTACTTTCTATTATGTAAAAATGGTTTATTGATATTGTTTTCCGGCCAAAATACTTAACCTTGCACGTAGAATAGATTCTTCATGACAGGAGTCCTTGAGCAGCTATTCAGGCCACAGAAGAAGGCAATGAGTCAGAAGGCTATGGAGCTGGAGGCAGCTAGGGAGATCTTAGCTGAGGTCTTCGGGGTCAGGCTGCAGGAGGTGGATGAGATGATCTGGAGCCGGTTTGAAGCCGAGGATAAGGGGCGTCCCAAAGAAGAAGGCTTGTGGCCTCAGGAGTTCTGTCTGGGAGAATGAGGTTTACTCTCGGTATGTTTCGGTTCTGTTGTAAGGTGGTTATCCTTCCGTTTTCATTGTTAACGGTGCTTCTTCTTCGCGAACCATAGGAGAGCTAGCAATCCCATCACAAACAATTTTATTTTTATAATTTTTTTGATTAGTTTTAACATAGTCTATTTCACCTGTGCTATATGGATCTTAAAACTATAAAACTGTGACCTTTTCATGGCCTGTCCACTGATTTTATAAAACAACGTTGTCTTTGCGTTCAGTCGGTCCAGAGAGATCATTCATACTCCCTGGTAGATTGTTTTTCTTCCGGGTTGCAAGATAATTATTCATAATAGTTGCTTAGAGATTATTGGGCGGAGGGAGATCACCCAGTCCACTATCCGAACTTCGCCCCTCCTGCCTCTAAATATCTGGCCTGTAGCTCTTCGGTTCTTCTACAGGCTCGATGTTTCTGTTGAATTTTGTGCTGGTGGCCTGATAAATCCAGCATCAAACGACCATCCAAAATGTCCTACCACCACTGGATGCTACAGTACAAAATAGGAGTGGATAGGTCATCTATCCACTTTAATCTGCAGCTATCTCCACAATTTTTTATGAAAGTGCAAATAACTGCTCATTTTTTGCTACATCAAATTCGATCTTCTGGAACTTTGTTAAATATTCTTGATGTATGGCAATAGGATCAAGATCCACGAATAGGTCTGGATGATACCATTTAGCCATTTGGGCAATCATCACAATACGAGATGGTGCATACTCAAAGCAATTTGCACATATTACATAGACCTTATTCTTCTTCACTGCAGAAACATTCTGTAATATTGGGGTGCCTAATATATTATTCTTCAATGAATTAAAATCGGGTGATGAATTTTCATATCCGCAGAGGTATGTTGGGAATGCAACAATTATATCTGGGTTTTGTGTCGCAATCCATTCCAGATCAACTTCCGAATGTTCAGAGCTCGACCAAACATCTCCTATATTTTTCCCACCTGCGATGGCACACATTTCTGGTATGCTTCCATAGGAACCTGGGTATACATTCCAGCTCCCATCCGAGTAAAACGTTGGAAATACTCTTGGCTTCTCGTTCTCTGCAAGATTCTCCGTCTTTGATTCGATCTCGTCTATAATGCTATCGTGCCACTCGATGAACGTCTCTGCATCATCTCTGCAATTAAAAATGTATCCCATCTTTGTTATTCGTTCTGTCAGATTCTCTTCCAATTGCAACGCAAGATAAACGACCGGTGTTGCTCCTTCTAATTTCTCTTTATATCCTGCATATCTGCTGCTGCTTGGTATCGTTCTTCCCGATATCATAACAATATCTGGGTCCAATTGAATTATAGCCTCGTAATCTGGTTCCCATGCAGTGCCAACACCGTGAAGCTTGCTCAGTTCTGGAAAATATATATTACGATCCTGAATCTCTTTGCTAACTCCAACAAGCAGGTTGGCTACGTTAAGTGACCGCATGACCTCACAGACATCATACACTCGTCCAGAAGCTACAGCTCTTTTTATTGGTTTGGGGATTATTACTGTAGTTCCATCGTCATCCTTGATTATTAGTGTTTTTTCTGTTCCGTTGATGATCTGCTCGATCTGATCAACATCCTGAGAATCGACTTTACCATCATAATTGGCATCGCTCAAATTAGTGGCAGCATTTGTTCCCTTGATTACTCCTTCCACATATGCGACATCCTTCTCATCTATCGTATCGTCCATGTTGGCGTTACCAAAGATCCCAAGAGTAAAATCGGACCCTGCACCCAAGGTGCTTACGGATGCAGTCAATGCTATCAGTAAAGCTAAGACGATTTTCCAAGATTTATTCGTAGTATTCCCTCCTGCGGTATGCTTGATCATACAATAAATAGAATTAGTATGATTTTATATGTAATCAGTTTAGAAGTTTATAACTCTTTCGATAACGCATTATAGTATAGCAGCAGTGGCAGTGATTACAAGATAGTTGTTTTTAATGTCTTCACTCCTTGTGACAGGGTTTTTGTCCTGCCATCCAAAGCCTTCATAACCATTTTGTGTCTTATATTCAAGCGGCCCGGCAGACCCATGCTACTCCCCTAAGTTGCTTGGTACCTCTTCCGGGCCACAAGATAATTATTCATGATAGTTGCTTATAGATTGTTGGGCGGAGGGAGGGCCACCATTTCACTATCCCAACTTCGCCCCTCCTGCCTCTAAATATCTGGCCTGTAGCCCTTCGGCTCATCCACAGACTCGATTGTGGCAATAGCGTGCTTGAATACCAGGATCGGCCCTTTGGCGGTCTGGATGCGGATCTCATAGGGGTTGTATCTATCCAGGATGCCGGTAATTGGCTGGCCTCCTGAAACCAGGCGGATAGTGACCTTCTTGTCCTTGAGCTTGGGGATGAATCCGTTTGTCAATGGCTTCTTTGGCTTCTTGTTAACTGGTTCTTCGTCCATGGACTAACCTCTCCTCCAAAAATGCCACCAGCCCTTTTTCCTGATCTCTTCATCACCGGGCTTAAGGGATAGCTGGCTGATGCTTTGGGTGAGCTGAGCCACATGGCCGCGAAGGAATGAGACCTCATCTTCTTTGGACTTCAGAGCCGATTCTATCTTCTCTTTCAGCTTTTCGGCTTCATGTAATTGCTCTCTGATTTGGTCAATCTGAGATTTTAGATGTTCTAATTCAGATGCCATTGATTCAAATTTCTTATCTCTTTCAGCAATCTGATTTTCCAGAGTATGAATCTTCTTATCTTTCTGGAATACTTCTGCCGCCCTTGAATTTAATTCCTTCTCGGCTTCTGCAAGCTTGTTTTTAATGGTAGGAACACTTTCTTCTAGCTGTAATACTTTATTAGATAGCGATTTGTTTTCATTGATCTTTTGGGCTAATTCACTATTGATTCTATTGATATCGTAATCCTTCATCCTACTTTGGCTTTCAATGGTGGGAATACGTTCTTCTAACTGTAATACTTTATCAGATAGTGATTTTGCTTCTTCTGACTTTATCATTAACTCTTCATTTAGTCGATTGATATTGTTTTTTAAATTCCTACCAGTTCCAATGTAAAAATCAATAGCTTCGACTACAAAGTGAGAACGACTCTTCCCCAGGCGTTTTGTCTCTGCTTCAATGGATTCCATTGCAGAATCAGGGACAGAAACACTCATCTTTTGCATGTATCCTACCATTGTCGGATGAATTTATAAGATTATCCTACTTGAGTCGGATTAAGGTAGGAAATGGGATCATAATAGTAGGAATAAAGTAGGAATCGATACCAACCGAGATCTTATTTAAATTCTACAATCTTTATGATGCTCGATTCGGTTTACTTGGTGTTCATGTAATCCTAACTCTTATATTTGGTCTATCATCCATATTTAAATGGAGCGAGGGCCGAACTGCCAGCAGCCAATGTCTTATACCTCTTATTCTTTATCGGCTCTCTTTTCCTCCTGTTCACGCCAAAAGCTCTTTAGGATCAGATGTCATGAGTATTGTGGGATGAGAGATGATGCAGCATACAGGTATCCCCTTCTCATCCCTGGCATTTTTCGTCAATCCCTGTAAAAATGTCATAGAAACATTTTATAACGTTGGGGTAAAGGGGTAGAAAAGACCCATCTCCTTCAGGGGCATGGGAGGAAGTCACCGCTTCAAATGCCGCTTCAAATCCGGCGACATTACAGCCCACAACTCAGGAAATTCATATTCGATGTTTCCGAGAACTTTCGGGGCCTCGCTGTATGCAGGGTCATGACGATCTACATATAAAAATATAATATTGTCTTCAATAATCATATAGACTATAACAAAATTGCCTGCAACATGTGCGCCGCGAGCGTATTTTAGATTGCCTTTTTTTGGTTTGCCTGTTGTTGTAGGGTTTGCTGCGATTTGTTTGATTTTTTCGTCTATTTTGGGTTGTAATGATTTATTCTTTTTTATTATATCTTTGTATTTCTCTCTAAACTCGATAGTTCGTCTGATTTTATACGACATAGAAAAGAAGATTACTCAGGGCTATGGAGATCGGCTAGTAAATCATCTACATTATCGAAGGTTTTCACTAAGCCAGCGTTGTACTGCTTCATGCTCCTAACTACGCCGGCCTTGAACTCTTCTAACTCAGGGTTCTTGGCAGAGATCATCTGTACTTCTTTTGGGGTATCTAAGCATGCCATATTATTCTCTTACACGTTGTTTTAGTATTTATATTATTGTTTGATCGCCAAGGCTTCCGCCTTCAGCTTCCTTGCCTTCTGCAGGGCCTCGGCCTGGTCCATCTTTCTGCAGGATCCCACATACACCTTCTTGTATTTGCCACCCACTCTCCAGGCAGCCACCCATCTGTAATAGGTTTTCTCGCCCTTTTTGGTCTTTTTGACCAGGGGCTCCTCTCGTACCGTGATGTCTTCCAACCTCGCCTTTTCCTGTAGCTCACGAGCCTGCCCCCTCAGCCGGGATGCTTCGGCCTCCTTCTCTCCGGCCATTGAGGCCGCGTCCTCTATGGCTTCCAGCGCCTTTGATTCCCTGTCAAGCTCCCGTGCCCTTTCCTTCAATCCCCTGGCTTCTCTCCTGGCTGCCGTGGTGTGAACCATCTTTGTCCTACCTCGATAGAATAGTAGTGCAACATGGTATATGAACTTTGCGTTTAATGTTGCACTACTAAATGAGAAAACGACTGTTGGCCGGGAGGAATAGGTATCTGTAGGCCGTTTTGTGCTGGCCGGGCCGGAGGAGATCGCGAGGCGATCCGCGGGCGAAGGATGAAGAACGAGGCGGTGCGTGCAACTTGCAGGAATCCATCTTCCTTTTTGGCGTCCTCTTAACAGGCCCTATTTTCGCCTCTGCCTAATTGATTATTCCAGACACTATGGAATGAATTATCGACAATTGCCCGCTATCGAATAATCGCTATCAGTGAGATCAGAATTGCGCTGTGGAACCTGGAGCGCAAACCCAGACCTTACGAGGGCGAAAACTGGC